>CAYIMZ010000033.1:0-6382 GCA_964364695.1 uncultured Gammaproteobacteria bacterium
GGCGTTCCCATCAAAAAGCCGGTATCAGGCATTGCCATGGGCCTCGCCTCGGACGGCGAGGGCAACTACAAGATCCTCACGGATTTACAGGATATGGAAGACGGGCCAGGCGGCATGGACTTCAAGGTGGCGGGCACGCGTGACGGCATTACCGCAATCCAGCTTGATACCAAGACGCAGGGGCTTGGCAACCGCATCGTGCAGGAGACGCTTGCGCAGGCTCGCACGGCGCGCATGGAAATTTTGGACAAGATTGAGTCGGTCATCGGCGCGCCCAACGAGCTCTCGCAGTACGCGCCGCGCATCACGAGCCTCAAGATTGACCCGAGCAAGATCCGCATTGTTATCGGCTCGGGCGGCAAGACAATCAACGAGATCATTGACGCGTGCGGAGTTGAGATTGACATTGACGACGACGGATTAGTGATGATCACCAGCGAGAGAGCGGAGGGCGCGGCAAAAGCGGAAGAGTGGATCAAGAATCTGACGCACGACGTTGCCGCGGGCGAGAAGTACGAGGGCAAGGTTACGCGCATCATGGACTTCGGCGCGTTCGTGGAGGTGCTCCCCGGTAAGGAAGGGTTGGTGCACATTTCAAACCTCGCTGCCGGACACGTTGAGCATGTGGAAGACGTTGCCAAGGTCGGGGACGTGCTCGCGGTTGAGGTGGTTGAGATTGACGAGCAGGGGCGCATCAACCTCAAGGTGCAGGGAGTGAACAAAGAATCACGACCGAGGAGTTCAGCCCCGGGTGACCGCGGCCGCGGAGGACCGCGCGGCGGGGGACGTCCGTTCCGTCCGAGGCGGTAGCGTTAGCAATCACAACGCTGTACACAAATTGTGTTCAGTGACTTACAGCGCCCGGCATTCGCCGGGCGCTTTTGGAATACAGAGCAGGCGTGTTACAATGGTGGCATGTACCAGAGCCATGACAGCGAATTAAGGAAACGCATCGGGGGCCTGGGCATCAGCCAGAGCGTGATGTCCACCAAGCCGCAGCGCGCGCTGCGGCTGCGCTCGTTGAAGTACGTTGTACTGGTTGCGGCGCTCGCTTTCGGCGCGCTGCTCTGGTTTGGCACGCGCTACGGGCGGCCGCTCGCACAGTCGCTTCCGGATGCAGCCCCCTTCTATGCGAGCGTGAACCTTGATCACGGCTCGCGCTGGTACGGTGCGCGCTTCTGGGAGCGGAGCGCGCCCGGTACAGACCCGGTAGCAGGCCTCATTGCCCGCACTGACCTCATCTCTTTCGGAAGCGTGACGTTTGCGGAGGTCCTTGGGCTGTTCCGGGGGACGCTTGAGTTTGCTGAACTGTGGAGCGGCGAATTCGTTCTTGCCGGCACACTCGCTGATGCAGGGGCCTGGGCCACACTCTCGGGCGTTCCTGAACCCAAAGAGAGTGAGGTATACCCAGGTTTTGGGCCTACAGGCGGCTTGTGGGCCCCTAAGAGCCCAGAATGGGTGTGGTTTGTGCGGGAAAGCGTGCTGTATATTGCGAGCAGCGCAGGAGTCGCGGATGAATTGAGCAAAAAGCACAGCCAAACGCTCGCACAAGCCCTCATGCGCGTTCAGGCAAAGGGGGACCTGGGAACGCTGTACGTTTCCGGTAGCGAGAGCGCCATTGTCCGGCATCCGTTTGTCAGCCTCTTGCTCCAAGGCAAAAGCCGCCAGGAGGTACTTGACTTTTACTATTCTCCAGGAAAAATTACATTTTCATCCCCGAGCAGCAATGAAAAGAGTGGCGCAACTGATTTGTCAAGTTCTGGGACACGTCCTTTAGCCAAGCTGTATGAGGGATCAGGCGCAGATGCGGCTGTGTATGTGTCACGCGTGGGCCCTTCCTATAGGGAGTGGGTTTCTGGGCTCACAGGAAGAGTACCGGAAGGCGTGGGCAGTGTTCAGGCGCTCTTAGGCGCTTTTTACCATACCGATGTCCAGAGGCTCCTGGATGCGTTGGGCGATTCAGAGCTCCTATTCATACTGAAAGAGCCTGAACCAGGCGCCGCATCCGAGCTTTCCTGGCTTGCGGCTGTGAGCCAGGACGCGCCTCTAGAATTGATAACGCCTGTTGCAGAGACGCTTTTCAGCGTAACCCACCCCGTGGCGCAGGAAGTCCCGCTTGCTGACGGCACGAGCATGGTTGAGCTGCGGGCTGATATTACCGGGCTCCTCTGGCAGCAGATTTCAGTGCCTTATGAGGGCCAGGAAGCGCCCTTTGCTGAACTCCGGGGAGTTGGAGAGGTGCGCGGACCGGCAACAGGCGTTATCCCCGGTGTGGGAAGGGTGCTGACAAACGACGTTTCACTCATAGCAAGCCTTAGCGCGCCACGCAGAACTGACCTGTGCTCTCATGGCGGGCCCATTGCAGGCGGTGTGCGTATTTCCGGGAGCCTGATATCTCGCATGTACCCCGCTCTTGGGGACCTTGCGGGCATCACGATCACCGATTCGGGGGAATCCGGCATTGCGGGTTGTGTTGACTTTTTGTTTTAGGTATGCTACAATGTATATGTTCTCTACTTTCTTGAACTTTAACATTGGTGACCAACCACCAATTCAAAAACAAAAACAAAAACAAACGGTGTCTGGCCGGGAAACAAAAACAAAAAAAGTGCGGTTCGCCCATACACAGATGGACGCAACCACATAGACGGTAGAGAACTGGCACCTAAAGTTGGATCCGTGCCCTCATGCAAGGGCTGCTTGAAAGCAAAATGTTGGAGTGTGCAGGGTCGTGGCAAGTTCACAGTGAACCTGTCAGGACCCTGCGCACCCCAGCTGCCGCAAGCAGTTTCGGGGGCGCACATGTCCGAGTTATTTATATAACAGCGGCGCACTGTGCGCCCTCACGCAATCCCTTACGGGTTACGTGCAGGCAAAAGCCTGTTTTTTGTTGTTTTTTGTGGTATACTGGAGGGCATGATGAGCCGAAATGCCGCCATTGCCATTGCTCTTTTGGGATTTGCGCTTGATAGGGCAGCAAAATACATAGTCATGCACGCTCCGTCTGCTCTTGACGGTTTTTTTTGGATTGATGGAGCACTCGGGCTGCGGCTCCATGTGAATGAGTTCTTCGCATGGAGCCTGCCTGTTCCCAACGCCGCGGTGCTCTGGGTCATGCTTACCGTCGTAATAGCGCTTGGGTGGGTGCTGTACACAAAACGCGCTCAAGCCGAAGTGGCCGGTCCGCTCGCGCTCGTGCTTGCCGGAGCGCTTTCAAACGCCGCTGACCGGCTGGCCTACGGCGGCGTTGTTGACTACATCGTTGTTCCCTGGGGAGGCGTTTTTAACCTTGCGGATGCGCTCGTGGTTTTTGGAATTGTGCTGCTCGTGTTGTAAGCGCATGCGCTATGCTCACTAACGTTTTCTCGTGCGCCGTGCTCGGGCTCGCAGGCGCAGCCATCACCATTGAGGTGGACGTGTCGCGCGGGTACCCCATGTTCATTGTGGTTGGCCTGCCGGACGCCGCAGTTTCCGAGTCGCGCCAGCGCATCCCCACTGCCATCCGCAATTCCGGCTTTCTCTATCCGTACGCGAAGCGCGTGGTGGTGAACCTCGCTCCGGCTGATCTGAAAAAGGAGGGCGCATCGTACGATCTGCCCATTGCGGTCGGCATCCTGTTCTCCACGGAGCAGATCCGCGGCGACCTCTCCCGCAGCGTATTCGTGGGCGAACTTGCGCTGGACGGCAGCGTGCGCCCCAGCCGCGGCGTGCTTCCCATTGCGCTCTGGGCCAGGGATGCGGGCTTTGAGCACCTCTACATTCCCGCTGCGAACGCTCCTGAAGCGAGCGTGGTTTCGGGAATACGCATCATGCCCGTTGCGGCGCTCTCGGAGCTTGTCAGCCACCTCAACGGCCAAGAGCTCATATCGCCCCTTCCGAAACTTGAACGCCGCGCCACTGCGGAACTGGAATACAGCATTGACTTCTCCGATATTGCGGGCCAGGAGCACGCGAAGCGCGCGCTGGAAATTGCGGCGGCAGGCTCGCACAACGTTGCCATGAGCGGCCCGCCCGGCTCGGGCAAGACCATGCTTTCGCACGCCGCAGTCACGATTCTGCCGGACATGACGTTTGAGGAGCAGCTTGAGGTTACCAAGATTGCGAGTATTGCAGGCACGCTTCCGCAGGATGTGCCCCTGATTACGGCGCGCCCGTTCCGCAGCCCGCACCACACCGCGAGCGGCATCGCGCTCGTGGGGGGAGGGGCGTTCCCGCGGCCCGGGGAAATAAGCTTGGCGCACCGTGGGGTGCTGTTTCTGGACGAGTTTGCGGAATTCTCGCGGAGCGTTTTGGAAAATTTGCGCCAGCCCCTGGAAGACGGGCGCATTACCGTGTCGCGGGCGCAGGGGAGCGTCACGTTTCCGGCGCGGTTCATCCTTGTCGCCTCGTTCAACCCGTGCCCGTGCGGATTCTTGGGGGACAGCGAGCGCGCCTGTACGTGCACGCAGTCGCAGATCGTCAAATACCGCGCCAAGATAAGCGGGCCCATTGCGGACAGGATTGATCTGCACGTTGAGGTGCCGCGCGTGCCGTTTGAAAAACTGGAAAGCCGCGGCTCCGAAACGTCCGCGCAGATCCGCGAGCGCGTGAACCGCGCCCGCAGCGCGCAAAACGCCCGCCTCGCGCAGTATCACATTTTCACCAACAGCGAAATGGAGGCGCGGCTCGTGCGGCAGCTGTGCGTGTTGGACGCGCCCGGGCGCGCCCTTATCCGGCAGGCGGTCGGCTCGCTGCACCTTTCGGCCCGCGGCTTCCACCGCGTGCTCAAAGTGAGCCGCACTATTGCGGATCTCGCAGGTGAACAATCAATCACCGCATCCCATATTGCCGAGGCGCTGCAGTACCGGCCCAAGGACGACTAGAGATAATCAAGAGGATTGACGCGGTTGCCGTTCACGCGCACCTCAAAGTGCACGTGCGGCCCGGTGGAGCGGCCCGTTGAGCCGATGGCGGCAACCACGTCCCCTTTGCTCACGCGGTCTCCGCGCTCCACCGAGAGCTTGCTCGCGTGCCCGTACAGGGTCTGGATGCCGTTGCCGTGGTCAATGATGACGTAGTACCCGTACCCGCCCGAGTTCCAGCCCGAGGTGGTGACTACGCCGTCATCAGCCGCGTAGATGGGCTGGCCCGTCTTGTTGCTGATGTCAATGCCGGTGTGGCGCCAGCCGCGGAAGTACTGGGTGATCCTGCGGACCGTGGTGGGCCAGTTGAACGTGCCCACTGCGGCAGGCGCGGGCTTGAAGATGCTCCCGAGGTCCGCAAGGCCGCTTGCGGGAGTTGCCGCGGGGCGCGCCGGAGCCGGAGGGATGCCGTCCGGCACCACGATTTTCGCGCCTATCACAAGTTCGGAGGCGTCTGCGAGCTTGTTGATCTCAAGGATGTCTTCGCTCTTTGCGCGGTACCTCGCTGCAATCGCGTTCAACGTGTCACCGCGGCTGACGGTGTGCGTGACCCCCGAGACCGGCAGGATCACAAGTTCCTGGCCGGGCCTGATAAAGTCGCGCGGCCCGATGTTGTTGGCCCAGAGGATGGTGTTGGTGTTGAGGTTGAAGCGCTCCGCGATTTCGGAGATGGTGTCCTTGTCCTGCACCACGTACGTGATGATTGAGTCGCGCGGCTTGGGCGTTACGTCGGTCCCGGGCAAATCCGGCTTGATGAGCGCATCTCCGGTTCCCGAGACGAGCGCCGTGTCCTCGCCTACGGCGAGCTCGCCGGTCGGAGCCACGGTGCCCTGAACCCCGATTTCGGTGAGCGAGAGCTCGGGGTGGCTCTCCCCGGTCGCGGACGCTTCCGGTTCGGCAGGCCCTTCCTCAACATAGAGTTCGTAGTCGCCCTGCGCCACCAGGAGCGCGTACATGCCGGAGTGCCTCCCTACTTCCTCGGGCCGCAGTTCGCGCGCCTTGAGGTTCGCAACCGCGGCGAACATGGAGAGCAGCACGAGCCCTCCGTAGAGCACCACGCTGCGGCTGAAGTTTTCGCCGAACTCATCGCGCGCGTAGCCGACGGCTTTGCCAAGTTTCGCTTCCGCGAACTTAAAGCCGCGGTACACGGGCAGCCCCGCGAAACGCACGAGTACGCGGACTATCCTCGTTGCCAGAAATTTGAGCACCCACACTCCGCCTCCGATGATCTTGAGCGCAAGCACCATAAGGCCGCTCACGAGGGTGAGCAAAAGCACCGCATTCTTTTTAGCGAGCAGCACGTTGCGGGATGGGGCGTGGATGTTCCTGTAGGTTGGACCGTGCTTTAACGGCATACAGATAGTATACCCTAATACCATAGAAAACGTTACTGCGCAAGTTTTATTTATTGATTTTTTAAGGTAAAACCGATATGATTGATGTGTTGATATGCCGCAGTACGAACACACATCAATAGAGCA
>CAYIMZ010000034.1:0-6363 GCA_964364695.1 uncultured Gammaproteobacteria bacterium
ATTAAAATCATAATCGGCTCAATGATGGTTGGCAGGGATTCCATGGTCTGCTTCACATCCTCTTCGTAAAAATCCGCGAGCTGGTTTAAAATGTTCCCGATTTCACCGGTTTCCTCGCCCACCTGCACCATCTGCACGGCAATGGGTGGGTAGAGCGCGGGGTAGGTTGCGAGCTCGGATGAAATGGTTTTGCCCTTTTCCACCTGCGCGGCAATGGCGGAGAGCGATGCGCGGTAGCGCACATTGGCGACCACGCCGCCGGTGAGCTTTAAAGAATCAATAATAGGCATGTCCGTTGCCATGAGAGACCCCAGGGTCCTCGCGATTTTGGCGATGTTGATCTTTAATGCAATACCCTTGATGGCCGGCATCTTCAGAATCATAGCATGCCAGATGCGCTGGCCTGGACCCCTCCGGGTCGCGTATATCAAGCCTCCCGCCAGCAGAACAAACGCGGGCCCGAAAATGAGAATGTGTTCGTTGAGGGTGTTGCTGATGGCGATGAGAACCCTCGTGGGCACGGGCAGCTCCGCGTTCACCTCCTCAAAAATGCCGAGCAGTTTGGGGATGACGAATATGAGCATGCCCGCGCCAATGAGCGCCATGGCGACCATGACCACAATGGGGTACATCATGGCGCCCTTTACCTTGGCGCGCAGCTCGTGCGCGTTTTTGAGCTGGCCGGTCAGTTCTTTCAGCACGCGCTCCAGCTGGCCGGATGTTTCTCCGGCGCGTATCATGTTCACGAAGATGGGGGAGAATATCTTGGGGAACGCTTCCATGGCCTTTGCGATGGGGTCGCCCTTTTCCACGGCGCGCGTAATGGTTGCGAGAGCCCGCTGGAACTTGGGATTGCCGGACTGCAAGGTCAAAGTCCGCAGGGCGCGCGAGGCCGCGAGGCCGCTCTGCAACATCACTCCCAAATTTTGCGTGAAAAATATTTTTTCATCCTCTTTTACGCTCCGCGCGAAGTCGGTCCACGCGTCAAACTGCGCATTGATTCCCCGGGGATGCAAAAGCTTGTCCTCAAGCCGCTCAAAGGCCTGGGAGGAGGCGCTGCCCGCTTCGCTTTCAACTTTCTTTTGCTCGTTCGTCTTTAACGGAGTTTGCGTGGGTTGTGCTGGCGTTTGTTCCATGTTAGACCCCTCGGCTTCGCTCGGGGTGACGGTCTCGTTACTCCTTGGTTACCCGTAGCACTTCCTCAATGCTCGTGGTGCCTTCTTTGGCTTTCAAAAATCCGTCTTCCAGGATGGTGATCATGCCCTCCTTACGCGCTTCGTCGCGGATGGCCTCTGCCGTCGCCCCGCTTGATACCAAGTGCTTCATGGCGTCGGTGAGGGGCATGACCTCGTAGATGCCGATTCTGCCCTTGTACCCCTGGCCTCCGCACTTGTTGCAGCCCTTGCCCTTAAAGAACAGGATTGATCCCACGTCTTCGCTGCCGGTTGTGTCGCCCTCTGCTTTTGCCACCAGGGCCATCAGGGCTTTCAGGTCTATACCATGGTCCTTTTCCAAGCGCTTCTGCTCCTCCGGAGTCAGGCTGTAGCTCGCGAGGCAGTTTTTGCAGAGCTTGCGCACCAGCCTCTGGGCCATGATGAGGTTCACGGTGGTTGACACCAGGAACGGCTCAATACCCATGTCCACGAGCCTCGGCAGCGTGGTGGGCGCGTCGTTCGTGTGCAAGGTGGAGAGCACCAAGTGCCCGGTCATGGCAGCGTTCACGGCAATGTTCGCGGTTTCGGAATCGCGGATTTCGCCGACCATGATGATGTTCGGGTCCTGCCGCAAGAGCGCGCGCAACCCGCGCGCGAACGTGAACTCTATCTTGGGGTTGACCTGGGACTGGTTGATGCGGGGCATGCGGTACTCAATGGGGTCCTCAATGGTTGAGATGTTCACCTTTGGGGTGTTCAAAATGTGCATCATGGTGTAGAGCGTGGTTGTCTTGCCGCTTCCGGTCGGCCCGGTCACCAAAATCATGCCGTGCGGCTTTGCGATGTTCTGCTTCACGAGCTCCAAGGCCTGGCTGTTAAGCCCAAGCGCGGGAAGATCAAGCATTTTCTTGCCCTCATCCAGCAAGCGCATGACCACCTTTTCCCCGTCAAACACCGGGATGATGGACACGCGGAACGATATTTTGTACTCTTTGCTCTCAATTTTAAAGCGGCCGTCCTGGGGCAGGCGGTGCTCGTCCAGTTTCAGATTGGAGAGGATTTTGATGCGCGCCACGATTCCGTCCGCGAGCGAGCGCGGCAGGTTCATGACCTCGCGCAGGATGCCGTCTATGCGGAAGCGAATGAGCAGGTTCACTTCGCCCGGCTCTATGTGGATGTCGCTCGCCCCTTCAAATATCGCGTACTCCAGGAGCGTGTCCACCACGCGCACCACAGGCACGTCCTGGGCCAGGTTTTCCAGGTCCTCTGTTTTGCCATTCTCGCCTTTTTGCGGCAGCTTGGCATCAACCCCTATGGCTCCGGTTTTCTTGTTGATGGATTCCAGTTCCGTTTCCAGGCTCTGGTGGTACGCCTGGGCGGCCTCGCTGATTGCGCTTGGGGTGGCAATGTGCACTTTCGCGGGCAGGCTCACCTTGCGCTGGATGAACTCAATGGTCTGCACATCATCCGGGTCAATCATGGCCACGCTGATGTCCTTGTCCGTTTTCGTGAACGCGATGACGTGGTAGTTTGAGGCGATTGGCTCGGGTATCAAAAACAGGGCCTCTTTGTCTATGGCCACGTCCTTGAGGTTTACGAACGGCAGATTGCGCATGGCCGCGACCGCGCTGTAGAGGATATCCTCGGTCATGATCCCGGCCTGGAGCAGGTAGTCGTCCAGCTGGAGGTTCTTGTTTTCGGCCTCTTGCTGGTACTGCGCAACCTGCGCTGCCTCAAGGAGATTGTTCTTTTGTATGATTTCTTGGGTTTTTTTGTCCGAGAGCATTTTGTTTATTTTTGTTTGAGGGCGCTTTGATTATACCAGAAAGTATGTTTTCCACACAATAGGGATGATGGGGTGAAGAATTGACTTTTTGATTCGCGTATGATTTATTGTTGTCTTCTTTCGCTTGTGTGGCCACTTCCAACTCGTCGACTGAGGGCAGTGGACAACCCTGTGCCACCGCGCCGGTTCCAGCTTCGGTCGGGACTGGCGCTTTTCTTTTTGGGTTATTTTGGTATGCTATACGTATGTCGCTCAAATATTCCGAACAACTTCCCATGGGTTCTCCTGCGCCGGATTTTAGACTGCCTGCGGCACAGGGCGGTGAGGTTTCTTTGGATAGTGCGGCAGAAGGCAAAAAGGGCGTGCTCGTCATTTTTACCTGCAACCACTGCCCGTACGCCAAGGCATCCTGGCCGCAGGCTCTAGATTTGTTTGGCGAGTTCGGGGATGGTGTGGGGTTTGTTGCCATCAATCCCAATGACGCGGATACATACCCCGAGGATTCGTTTGAGGCGATGCAGAAAGAGGTTTTGGAGCGGGGCATTGGGTTTCCGTATCTGTATGACGAGTCCCAGGAGGTTGCGCGGGAATATAAGGCGCAGTGCACGCCGGACGTGTACGTGTTTAAGAATGATGATGGAAAGCTGGGATTGTTTTACCACGGCCGCATCAATGACAACTGGCAGCATCCGGAAGAGGTGAAAGAGGAGAATGCGCGCGATGCTCTGCGGGCTTTGGTTTCCGGGGGCGAGCCGCCCTCGGATCAGCGCCCTTCCATGGGGTGCTCCATTAAGTGGAAGGAATAAACATTCCAGACGAGTGGGCCGTTATGAACGCGGCTATGCCAAAGAAAACCGTTTTCATCAGCCATCCCATAGCAGGCGACGTCAAGCGCAACGTAAAGCATGTTCTGCAGATATGCGCTGACGTGCACACGGGCGACATCATCCCGGTTGCCCCGTACCTGGCGTCTTTGCAGTATCTGGATGACGATATCGTGGAAGACCGCGCGCTGGGCACGGAAGCGAACCATGAGTGCATCCGCCGCAAGTATGTGGATGAGGTCTGGCTATTCGGGGACCGCATCTCATCCGGCATGGAGCAAGAGATAGCGCTCGCGAAAGAGATGGGTATTCCCATATTCCCCAAGACCGCCGGGACCAGGCGGGATTGGGGGCGGATGGCGCAAAGGTGAGAAAAAGAGTAAAGTTATCGTGCATGTACACCTATCGCCATCCCGCGCCGATTATTCTCAAGCTCGCTGGCGAGTGGGGTTTTGGGTTACGCCAAAAAGCCGCAGTGTTTATAGCTGCAAACCAGAACACGACCGGCGCGGAACGGGGGAGTGCCGAAGAACAGGGGTTCGGAGCGCTTGCGGAAATAGTGATTCGCAACCAGTTGGGTATGCCTGAAATAAATCCAGAGGAGCATCCCCTGGGATATGACATACTTTTACCATCAGGCGTGAAGGTTGATGTTAAGTGCCGGGGCGGGGTGAAAGCGTTTCAAGAGGCGTACGAAAGTGATGACGGCATTCCCCGCGAAGCAAAACATAATTTTTTTGCGCGTCAGATCAATGACGAAAATCTTGACGCGGATATCTATATGTTGACTCATCTTGAAAATCCGGGGAAAAACAAGAATGCGTTGCCCGGGACGGCGCGGCAGCGGAAATGGGTACTGTATGTATGCGGTTGGGTTTCCAAAGAACGCGTGGTTCGCGAGGGCGTGTACCTGCCGCGCGGCTCGCTCACGGAACAAGGCAGGACTTGGTTTACGTACCGGGGCCAAGAAATTGAATTTTATAACCAGAATCTCAATGGTCTTGGCGAGATTGCCGACCTTATGAGCATTGAGCCGGCGGATGTGGAAAAAGATACAACGCGGCAGGGCGGCATGAACGTGACTTCAGTTGATGCTATACGGATTGTCTATGATCTCATCGGCCGCGGCGTTCTTACTAAAGAACACCTGGCGTTTGTCCAACAAGAAACGGGTTTGACGAAAACCGTAAAACCGATTTTGCACGCCAACCAATATTTTCACGTATTACGGTATCTCAAGGAGAAAGGTATTGTCACGGAGGCTGTAGTTGACCATGCGTGTTCAATACTCCAAGAGGAGCCGTACGCCAGAATCTAGAATAGTTTCAGCGCGCTGTTCTCTGCCGCGCGCCGCGCTTCTGCTTCTTGGATGCGCTGTGTGCACACAGCGATATAATCTGCGCGCTTTTTTTTGAATAGGAACACTTCTTGGTTTTTTTCAATGCCGATGTATGTTCTGTTTTCCAAAACCGCGGACACGAGAAAGCTGCCGCTTCCGCAGGCGTTATCCAGCACGACGTCGCCTTCTTTTGTAAAGGTTCGGATGAGGTACCGCCCGAGTTCCACTGGTTTTTGCGTGGGATGAAAAACTTCTCCCTCGCTTTCCGCTGTTTTAAAGTAGACCACGTCAGTGGGGTATCGTTCGCCAGCGCTTTTTACCTCAACGGTTTTAAAGTCTCCATAGCTGCCGGTGAGCTGGTTTTTTCGGAACCCCTTGTTGTACGGTTCCCCAGGTGACATTTGCGGGTAGTACGCGGGTTGAGATTTGTAAAAGACGCACACATCCTCGTGTTTCCGAAGGGGCTGTTTTTTGGCGTTGAGAAAGTTGGTTGGTTTTGATTTGACCCACGTTATTTTGTATTTGAACAGTTTCGGGTTGGAAAGCACCAGCTGGGCCGTGAACAGTCCTTGTCCGGTAAGCGCGATAACGCCTTTGTCCTTGATGATCCGTTCATAGTGCTGCCAGAGTGGGTCGAGCGGGATGACGCTGTCCCAGTGGTTCTGGGTAGTGCCATACGGCAGATCACAGAGAATCATGTCAATTGATTTTGACGGGATGCCGCCCATCACGTCCAGGCAGTCGCCTTCAATCACTTTGTTTTCAAAGTACGAAATGTCTTTCTCGTTCGCGTTTGTTGTGGTTTTCGGTTCATTGGTATTGATATTTTTCCGTAGATACCACAGGCAGTAGGTGTTTACCTGCAGATTTTCCTGATGGGCGCGCTGCTTAAGCTCCAGGTATGAATCCGTACCCAAAAGGCTGCGCAGTTCATTGCTCTCCAGATGCGCGACGTTTTTGTACAAATCTTTGTTCTTTTCGCCAAAAGCCAAGGTGAGTGTTTTGGCCTTTTTGTTGGTTTTAGTGCGGTCGGGAAAGTACACCGCTTTGAATGTTTGTTTTTTTGTCATGTATGTATATTATATTATGATATCATTAGTTTCTCAATACCCATTATCCACAGATTCTATATGGAGGGAACAATCATCACATCCGCAATTGTCCCGCCTCTTCGGCGGACAAGCGGCGGGCGGTGAGCCGTTTAGCTTTTGGTTGATTTGTTTAGGGAATGGGGTAGTATGACTGTATGAACCAATCCCA
>CAYIMZ010000035.1:0-2713 GCA_964364695.1 uncultured Gammaproteobacteria bacterium
AAGAAAATTGAGGACGTCAAAATAGTGGCGCTACCCAGCCATCCAGGCGAGTGGTTTCATCTTGGCGTTGAGGATGCGCTCCACAAACTCGGTTCCGGCAGGCACGGATTGACGCAGAGGCAAGTGGATGAACGGCGCGAGAAGTACGGGCCAAACGAACTACCCCAGGAGCCTGCCGCGTCGCTCCTCGTGCTCTTCATGCGGCAGTTTGCGAGCGCGTTCACGTACATTCTCCTGATTGCGGCCGCAATCAGCCTCTCTTTGGGAGACCGCGTGGACGCGTACGTGATTTTCGCGGCTGTTGCGGTGAACGTGGTTGTCGGATTTTTCCAGGAGTACAAGGCCGAGCGCGCCCTGGCAAGCCTCAAGAAAATCGTGACCCATGAGGCGCGGGTTGTCAGGGACGGCCAGGAACGAAAAATTCCCTCATCCGAGCTCACCCGCGGGGACCTGGTGGTGCTCTCGGCAGGGGACAAGGTGACCGCGGACGGCAGGCTCTTGGCTGCCGAGCACCTCAAGGCGAGCGAAGCGGCGCTTACGGGCGAGAGCGAGGCTGTGGCAAAGTCGGAGAGGGCGCTCGCGGGAGAGCTCCTCCTTGCGGACCGGCATAATATGGTGTTTTCCGGAACCGTGGTTACCGAAGGCCACGGCCGCTTTGTGGTAACCGCAACAGGCGCTGCCACTGAAATGGGCGCCATCGCTTCCCTGGTCAAGAAGACGGACGAGGTGCGCACGCCGCTGCAGCTGCGGCTTGATTCGTTCAGCAGGAGGCTCGGGCTCGGCGTGCTCGCGCTCGCCGGGCTGCTCCTCGGGGTCGGGGTGCTCTATGAGTACACCTTTACCGAGATGTTCGCCATCTCCGTGGCAGTTGCGGTTGCGGCCATTCCCGAGGGCCTGGTGGTTGAGGTTACGGTGATTCTCGCCATTGGCATGCAGCGCATCCTCAAGAAAGGATCCCTGGTGCGCAAGCTCCTTGCCGCGGAAACCCTGGGTTCCACGGATGTCATTTGCGCGGACAAGACCGGCACCGTGACCTTGGGCGAAATGCGCGTGGTGCACATTGAAACCGAGAACCACCGCGGAGCGGGCGGAAAAAAGGCGCGCGGTGCAACGCTCCTCGCGTCCGCGGCGCTTGAGATCAAGAGGCTGAACCAGATTGCGGTGTTCTGCAACAACGCGGTGGTGGCAAGCGCCGAGAGCGAGAAATCAACCGACCAGGAAGAGCTGCGCGAGCAACTGGCGGTGGGCAGCCCCACGGAGCGCGCCATACTCCTCTCCGCTGTTGACGGGGATTTTCAAGAGGCTGATTTGCACGAGATGAGGCCCCGGTTTGACGAGGTGCCGTTCAGCCCCGAAAAAAAGTTCATGGCAACCCTCAATGCCTGGACCGCTCGTCAGCACGCGGTGTACCTGAAAGGCGCGCCCGAAAAAATCATCGCCATGTGCAGTGCGTACCAGTCCGGGAAAGCGAGCAAAAAAATCACGCCCAAGAAGCGCAAAGAGCTCCTGGCGCTGTACGAAAAGCTCTCAAGAGAGGGCCTGCGCTTGCTTGCCGGAGCCTACAAGGCAGTGCCGGCAACAGCCACCACGTTTGACGAGCTGCCGCGGTACAACGAGGGAGCCGTGTTCGTGGGGTTCTGGGGCATCAAAGACCCGTTGCGCCCGGAGGCCGAGCGCACCATCCGCGAAACCGGGAAAGCGGGCATCCGGACCATCATTATTACCGGAGACAACAGGCACACCGCCTCGGCCATTGCCCGCGAGCTTGGGTTTGATCCCGCGGAAGACGAGGTCATTGACGGCGGCGAGCTCGCGGGCGTCTCGGATTCGGAACTCGGCCGGATCGTGAGAAAGGCCAAGGTGTTCAGCCGCACCACGCCCGCTGACAAGCTCCGCATCATTGCCGCTTTGCAGAAGAACGGACAGACGGTTGCCATGACCGGGGACGGGGTCAACGACGCGCCCGCGCTCGCGAAAGCTGACATTGGCGTGGCATTGGGTTCTGGCACGGACGTTGCCAAAGAGACCGCAGACCTGGTGCTCCTGGACAACAACTACGCAACCATTGTTGCCGCGGTGCGCGAGGGCAGGGTGATTTACGATAACATCCGCAAGGTGGCGCTGTACTTGCTCGCGAATAGCTTTACGGAGATGGCGGTCATCGTGTTCGGCATGCTCGCGGGCTGGCCCTTGCCCATTCTTGCGGCCCAGGTGCTCTGGATCAATCTGGTCACGGACGGGTTTCCGGACTTGGCGCTTACCCTGGAGCCCGAGGAGCCGGAAATCATGGACGAGCCGCCGCGGGGGCGGGAAGAGCCGGTCCTTGATTTTGAACGCAAATTCCTCATCTTTTTCATCAGCGCCATCACGTCCGTTGCGACCTTGGGACTTTTCTACCTCATCTGGAAGACCACCGGGGACCTGGACCGCGCGCGCACCGTGGCGTTCACCGCAATCGGGGTTGAGTCGCTCTTGTACGTGTTCTCGGTGCGCTCTCTGCGGCGTTCAATCTTTGAGGCCGACCATTTTTCAAACCCCTGGCTCCTTGGCGCGGTTCTCGGCGGATTCGCGGTCCAGCTTGCGGGCATCTATTCCCCGTTCTTCCGGATGTTCTTGCGCACCGTAGCGCTCGGGCTTTCGGACTGGCTCTTGATCCTGTTCGCGTGCGCGTGGGTGATCGGGCTCATAGAAATCGCGAAACACTACTTCATCG
>CAYIMZ010000035.1:2813-6300 GCA_964364695.1 uncultured Gammaproteobacteria bacterium
GGCGCGCACGGCGACGAGTATGAGGTGATTGATTCGGTGCGCGCGGCCATTGGCGCGCGCCAGGACAGCCTGCCGGATTTTTTGTACATTCCGGAAATCAGCCCGTCTTCGGTTGCCTCGCGCTGCCGGGCCAACTATCGCAATAAAGACATCAACCGCCAGTTTGTTGATGGAACGGAGTGCGGCGAGGCCCAGGCAGTGATGCGTCTCTTGGGCGGGCGGACGTTTACGCGCTGCATCTCGTTCCACGAGGACCCGGAGCAGGAGCAGTTCTACTTGTATGATACGGGCGCGTTTTCGAGCGACGAGCTCTTAGCCATGCGGTCAGGCATCCGCGCGTGCGGCGTGGAATTGTTTTCCGGCATTGATGATCCGGAAGACGAGTTCCTGGGTTTTGAATTCAAAGACGGGTACCGGCCGCGCACGGGCGCAGATGGCAAGCCAATTGGTCCGCTTGAAACCTGGCTCATCCGCAAAGGTATTGTCAAACGGGTTTTTGGCGTTGAGGTGCCTGGCAAAGCAGACAAAGAAACAAAAGACAAGATTGTGCGCTGTTTGTTTGAGTGCTTGTTTGAAGGGGCGAATGCCCCTTGACAGGTGTGTGAGATTGTGGTACCCTTATTTCTTGTAACAAAAACAGCGTAGTTCCTGAATAACTCGTTTCCTGGAGGTGGAAGGTGAAAGTCACGGTGTTCGGCGGCAGCACGTGCTCGGAGGCAGTGGGCAAGATGGCAGAAGAGCTTGGCAAGCTCCTGGCCCAGGCAGGACACACGGTCATCACCGGCGGGTACGGCGGCGTGATGTCCGCGGTTTCCAAGGGCGCGCGCGAAGCTGGTGGGGAGGCGATCGGGGTCGTGCTCAAGGGCATCGGCGAGCCCAACATGTTCGTGGGCGTTCCTGCGCTCGCGGACAACTACTGGGACCGTCTCGGCATGCTCATGGAGATGGGGGATGCCTACATCGCGTTCCCGGGCAACAGCGGCACCAGCACCGAGCTCCTCGCGGCCCTGTACACGCAGGCCAACCGCATGAGGCTGCTTCGTGGGTCGCCGAAGAAGCCGGTCATTCTGCTCTACTCCGGGTTTGACGACGAAGCCCGTATCGTGAGCTTCCTCTACCACGCCGCTGGCAGCGACTACGCGTTTCCTGCACTCCTGTTGCGTACCCAGACGCCGCAGGAGGCAGTCAGCTACCTCACGCCGGTGCAGTAGTCACCGACAGGGGGTAGTCCATCAGAGCCTCAACAGGGGAGTCGTTTCGGCGGCTCCCTTTTCATTTGCCAAAATGTGATAATTGGCGTAGGTTTGAGGTAGGTATGCCAAAGAACAACATTCCCAGAACTCACCTATTCTCGGATGAGGATTTACATTTGTACGAGATACAGAATATTTTTACCGCATGCGCGCTGTGGTTGGAAGAAGGGATGGAAAACCAGATTGCGACCTATGATTTGGTGGTGCGCGACATGCCCCCGCACCGCAACTTTCTGCTGCTCGGTGGCATTGAGGAGATTGTCACTGGCATTCGGAAATGGGGGTACTCCAAAGGGGAAGTTGATTACCTGAATAAGCATAAGCTTGCCACGCCAAAACTTATTAAGTATCTGCGTAATTTCAGGTTCACCGGTGACGTGTGGACCATGCCCGAGGGAACAATATTTTTCCCGGGTGAGCCGGTTGTCAGGATCACGGCCCCGATCTGCGAGGGAAATTTACTGTCCAATTTTTTAATGATTGCGGTGTTCGGCAACTCCATGTACCTCTCAAAAATGATCCGCGGGAAAATCGCATCAGGCAAAAAGGAGTTCTTTGCGGCGAGCGGCATGCGGGTGAGCTCGTTTGAGACGGCCATGAAAGCTTCGCGCGCCGGGTACATCATTGACGCAAAAACTGCGTTCCCGGCTTTTTTCAGGAAGTATGGCCTCACGCCGCCGCCAGTTTCCATCAACGCGTACCACGCGGTCATCAAGTCATTCCCCACGGAGCTTGCCGCGTTCCGCGCCGCGGCGCGCCTCTTCCCCAACCGCGCCCGGCCCATGGTGGATACGTACGACTTTGAGCAGGGCATCCGGAATCTGATAACCGTTGCCCGGGAGATTAAAGAAAAAGGCGAGCACATTTCCCACATCACCATAGACAGCGGGGATTTGCACCAGCGCTCCTGCTACGCGCGGCGCGAGTTTGACAAGGCAGGGTTTCCGGAAATCAAGATATACCTCGCGAGCAATTTGGATGAGTACAAAATTGCGGAGTTTGAGCGCAAACGCACCCCGGCTGACGGGTACCTTGCGGTGACCGAAGTTTCAACGGTTTCGGACGCGCCCAAGCTTGAAATCGTGTACAAGATTGCGGAGATCCGGCAGGGCAGGACCATCAGGCACTTGGCCAAGCTTGCCAAAGGAAAAGAGAGCTATCCCGGGCGTAAGCAGGTGTTCCGCACGTTTGACGCGCGCGGAAAAATGAAAGGCGATGTTGTCGGCCTTGAGGCTCAACGCCTCGGCACGCCGCTTTTGGTGCCCATGGTTAAAAAAGGGAAACTGGCGCGCGATTTGCCTTCTTTGGATGATATGCGCTCATACGTCAAAGAGCAGATTGCGCAGCTACCGAAACGGTACTTGAGTATTGAGGAGGAGTACCCTTATTCCGTAAAGGTGAGCAAACAGATAAAGGATTTGTTTAACAAAGTCAAAAAAGAGCACACCAACGTTCTTAAGCCATAACCGTATGCATATCACCAAACTCGGGCACTGCTGCCTCACCATAGAAGTCAATGGCCTTAGGATTTTAACAGATCCGGGCATGTGGACTATTGCGGAACATTCAGCCGTCAAAAACATTGACGCCATCCTTGTCACGCACGATCATCCGGACCACGTGCACACTGATTCAATCAAAATAATTTTACAGAACAATCCGAACGCAAAAGTCTACGCCAACAGCGGCACTGGCACGTCATTAACAGAAGCCGGCATCAGCTTTGAAACGCTTGAGGGAACGTCAAAGGCAATTGTCAAAAAAGATATAGAACTGGAAGCGTTTGACTGCAGCCATGAACCCATTTACGTGGGGATTGCAATGCCGCAGAACACTGGATATTGGATTGGCCCTGATTTGTTCTATCCTGGAGATTCACTCACGCATCCCGGCAAGCCGGTCAATATTCTTGCGCTGCCAGTCGCCGGCCCATGGATGGTGATTGGCCAGGGCATTGACTACGCAAAAAAGGTAAAACCCAAAAAATGCTTCCCAGTGCACGATGGATTTTTGAAACCGGAAATCATTGAGCTGTTCCATGGCTTACCGCAGAAGATGCTCGCAGGAGAGGGGATTGAGTTTGTGCCACTGAAGGCAGGCGAGTCAGCTGATTTTTAGACGGCTAAGGCTAGCTTCAGCCGTTTGGCGGTTGTTGATTTTATATTGCAATTTTTCCCTAAAATTGGTATTGTATTTGCATGTACCGGACACACACCTGCGGAGAACTCCGCGCA
>CAYIMZ010000036.1:0-6201 GCA_964364695.1 uncultured Gammaproteobacteria bacterium
CATGAAGGTTTCCATGACCGGTTCCGCCGCAAAGGGCGACGTCAAGGACTTTGTATTGCAGGTCGGCGGGGTTGATATCTCCGAGACCGTTGCTTCCATGAACGACAGCGACGAGATTGTGTTCAACTTCCCGACTCCGTACTTTATTGAGAAAGGCAAGACCAAGACCGTGTCCCTCATCACGGACGTGGTGTCCGGCTCCAACAAGACCATCCACTTCCAGGTGGCCGAGATGTACGACATGAACGTGTACGACAAGCAGTACAATGTGTACGTCAAGCTGAACCAGGCAGACACCTGGACCGTTATTGAGTCCAACTCCTCTACCACCAACACCACCATTAATGCCGGCTCTCTGACGGTTGCCAAGAGCACTACTTCCCCAACCGGCAACGTGGCGGTCGGCGCGACTGGCGTGACCTTGGCCAAGTTTGACTTTAAGGCAACCGGCGAAGATGTCCGCATCAACTCCCTTACAGTCACGACTCCAACCACACCGACTGACCTTGCAGGTATGGATAACGTGAAAGTGTATTTTGATGGAGCGCAGGTCGGCTCAACCAGCGACTCTGACGCGACCAACGACGATGCGGCATTCACATTCGGCGCAAGTTTGGTGATTCCAGCCGGCCAGACCAAGGTTATTGAGATCCGCGGCGACACCAAGAACGCGGCAGGCACCAACTATTCGGCAAATGATTCCATCTCTGTTTCCTTGAGTGCTGGTTCTTCCAACGCGCGAGGACTCTCGTCCTCCACGTCAATCAGCACGCCGGCTGTTTCAGGAAACACGCTCACCGGCTCTTCTGGAACCCTCTCGGTTGCTGAAAACACCGGAGTTGGTGATGCCTCCGCAGCCAGCCCGACCGGCGTATTGGGCCAGCAGAACGTGATCATCGGCTCGTTCGTGATTACCGCAGGCGCAGGTGAAGGCGTAACCGTTACGCAGATTACGCTCACGGACGACGTGCAGGCAACTACCGGTTCCTCCTTAGCTGACACGTTCCAGAACATGCGCTTGGAATCCGGCGGTCCGGCTGATGCCAACGGCAACTATGCCGCAGGCACGGCCATTGGCACGACCACGGGCACGCTCACAGACACCGAAGATACCACCTATAACTACAACCCGTCGCCGTCCATTAAGCTCGGCGTGGCCAAGCAGATAGTGGTGAACATCTACGCGGACATTTTGAGCTCCGCAACCGGAACCCAGCTCACCTCGGTGAATGGCGACACCACGGGCGTGGTGTATCCCTCAACCGTTACCGCGACCGGGGATGACACCAGTTCTTCGGCAAACGGCACCATGAGCGTTGGCCTGCAGAACCTGCATCTCGCGTCCTCCGGTTCGCTCACCATTGAGAACGTTGCTTCAAGCGCGCAGGTAAGGGCAAACGTCATTACCGCGGGCTCCACTGTTGAACTGTACAAGTTCAAACTCACTGCGCTCACCGAGGACGTTGACGTCACGCGCTTCATCATCAGCGATGCCATTGCGTCTGACACGCTCAACGCAACCAGCGCAGACGGCAAGCCGACCTCAACGCTCAAGGATTTCAAGCTCTTTGATGGCGTAACCCCGATCGGCTCCACCCTCTCCGCGCTCACCGAAGCAACCGCAACGCCGGTGGATGGCGGATACGTTGACTTCAATCTCGGAACCTCTAATGCGTTCCGCGTTGCCAAGGGCACGGAAAAGACCCTTACCCTGAAAGCTACGGTTAATACCTGGCCATCCATCTCATCCGGTTCAACGCACACGTTCTCCTTGAACGCTGACCCGCTTGAGGACGGTTCAACCAAAGCGGTTACGGCGCGGGGCGTTGGCTCCTCAACTGCAGTGAATGGGCCGTCAACCGGTGTTAGCGGTAATGCGCTCACCGTGCGTCGGAGCTACCCGTTGGTTGAACGCTTGGCGCTTAGCTCAACCACGCTCACCGGCGGCTCATCCAGCCAGAAGCAGGTGGCCAACTTCAAGGTGACGGCAGTGGGCGGGCAGGTCCGCTTGAAGAAGATGACGTTCCAGGTTTCATGGACCGACACCACGACCTCTACGTTGCTCTCCTTGAGTAACTTCAAGCTCTACCGCAATGGCTCCTTACTGGGTTCCACCGAATACTCTGTCTATGATGGAACCGGTACTGCGGCGGCGGATGAGCTCTCGCACTCTGGTACCGCAACACTTACGTCTGATAACTTTGTGAACCAGAACGGGGACTCGCCGAACTCAACGAGCACGTACGTAACGGTCTTGCTCGGCACCCAGAGAACCGACCTGTATGACGCGGCCGCGGCCACTGACACGGGTTCTGGTGAAGAGGTCATTGATGCCGGATCAGCCAACACCTACGAGCTTAAGATTGATGTTGCGAACGCGCACGTGGGCGCCTCCACGGACTCTGACTCGGTCACGGTCCAGCTCCTTGGGGACGATTCCCAGACCGCGGCACTCACGCATAACATCGATGAGTTTACTGGTCTGCACCAGATCACGTACCGCTACGGGATTGTGGCCTTGAACGACACGAACTACAACTTCTTGTGGTCCGACTACTCGGCCAACACCAATGATCATACTTCCACTTTCATTGGACCTGAAGTTGGAACCGGCAAGGACTGGACTCATGGCTACCAGGTGCCCTCCAGCTCCACGCAATCTTCGTACATCCCGCTTGACGGTTGGACGATCTCCAAGTCATAAGGGGTTCTCTCTAGCAATTGGTTACTACACAGCTGATTGCGCAAAAGCCCCCCTCCTCTCGCGAGAGGAGGGGGTGCTTTTTGTGCCGTGTATGATATGATGAGTTCATGACGAATCCATCTCAAACTCTGTTCAAGACGTCGCGGGTGCTTTTGTATGCAACCGCAGTGCTCCCCGTGGTGCTGTGGGGAGGATTCACGTTTCCGTACGTTACCATCCGCACCGTGCTGTTCCGGATTATTGTTGAAACAGTCCTTATGTTAGCGGCATTCCTCTGGATACAGGGGCACGTACGGTTTGCGAATCTGCGGCAGCAGTATTTTTTTTGGATTTTTGTTGCGCTTATTGCGGTTGAGTCAGTTGCCGCTTTTTTGGGAGAATCGCCGCTAGCTAGTTTTTTTGGCGATTTGGAGCGGATGTGGGGGATTGTTACGGTAGTGCATTTCTTTTTGTTTTACGTGCTTCTCCGCACGCTGTTTGAAGAGCGGCACTGGCGGACTTTTTTCCACACATCGCTCGCCACGAGTATTGGGGTGAGCGTGTATGGCATCCTCCAGCGGAATCCGGATTTTTTTCATGTCCCCTTGTTCGGAGCCGGAGAGGGGACGCGCATTTTCTCAACGCTCGGCAATCCGACCTACGTTGCCATTTACTTGCTGTTCAATATCGCATTTGCACTGTATTTATTGATGAGGCCGACACCTGTCATTGCGAGGAGGTCGCCGCAGGCGGCCGACGCGGCAATCTCGTCATCATCCCGCTGGACGCGTTATTTTTATGTCGGGGTTATTGCGGTGGATTTGTACGCATTCACGCTCACGGATATCCGCGGCGCATACTTGGGACTCGGCGCAGGAGCCGCGTGCGCCGCTCTGGCGTACCTTTTCGTGGGAGGCCGCCGCCGTGTCAAACGGACGCTCATCGCGGCCTTTGTGTTGGGCGCCATGGCGCTTGCGGTTGTGGTGCGGTATAAATCAACGGAGGCGGTGCAGCGCATTCCTGTTGTACGGCGGATGGTCTCCATATCTCTCAACGACGAAACGACGCAAACCCGCTTTATCGGCTGGAACGCGGCCATGAAGGGGTTTTTGGATGACCCGCTTACGGGCGTGGGCATGGAAAATTACAATATTCTTTTTAATAAGCACTTTCCGGCCCGCTACTATCTGCTCGCGCCCACGGAAACGTACTTTGACCGGGCGCACAATCAGTTTCTGAATATTCTCGCGGAATCGGGGATTATCGCGCTCATTATCTACCTTGCGTTTCCCCTTGGTATCGGATATTATTTGGTGCGGGGATATCGGAGCAGGCGATTGAATCTCGGCGAGCTTCTGCTGTTCGGAGCGCTGTCCGTTGGGTACTTTGTGTATTTGTTTTTCGCGTTTGATGACTTTCACTCGCTTTTATTTTTTGCGTTGCTATTGGGACTCATTGAATTTCGGTACTACAGCGGATCATTCTTGGCTTCCTCTGCGCCAGACGCGGATCGTCCAAAACGCTCCATATCAATTGCGGCGGCAGCGCTTGCCGCCCCGGTTGTTTTGTATGCGGTTATTTTTTTGAACATTAATAGCATGCTCGCGGCGCGGGACACGGGCCAGGCATTTTTAACCGAGGATATCGGAGAAACGCTAACGCACTACCGCAGGGCGCTCGGCCGCAACCTTATCCCGTCCGAGAATGTCACCATTAATTTGGTTGATTACTTGGTAAGCTTGTTCAACAAACGGGACGCGATTCAGGCCGATGCGGCCCTAAACGCATCGGTGCGCGCCGCGTTTTCCGAGGCGGAGCAGTGGCTTTTTCGCGAAATTGATAAAAAGCCGAACGACACGGCTTTTTATCTCAAGCTCGGCCAGCTCTACAACACGTGGTTTTTGCTTGATGATGACGTGGCGCACCTCGCGGATTCAATCGTCAACCTCGAGCGGGCGTTGGAGCTTTCCCCGGGCCGGATTCAAATGTATCTGGTTCTCGGCGAGGCGTATGTCCTCTCCGGAGAAGAGGAGAAGGCCATTGAAATCATTCAGCAGGCAATTGCGCTCGAGCCGAATTTTAGGGGCACGTACTACTACTTGGGAAGGGCGTTTTTGAGCAACGGCGAACTTGATAAGGCGTACGATGCAATAGTGAATAAAGGGTTTATTGAGCGCAAGCATCAGCCGGAAGAAAATACCATTGCATTCGTGCTCGCCGAGGAGCTCGCCCGAGCCGGCGAGTACGAAAAAATGGTGGTTACCTATGAATATCTGGCGCGTTTCGAGCCCCGGAATGCCCGCGTTCAGTCGGCTTTGGCCGCCGCTTATCTGCTTGCCGACCGCCTAGATAACGCCATTGCCGCCGCGCAAAAAGCCGCGGAATTCGATCCGAAGTTTGCTCCAGAAGCCGCAGCGTTTATCCGAGCGATTGGTGAAGGCAGAATTGAAGAACTCAAGCGGGGAGCTCTCTAGGCTCGGTAGAGCGCTTCTGTTTTTTCTAGCATGGCCGCGAGCGCACAGTCGGCCGGCAGCTTGGGGGCGAGCGGTTGCTCAAGCGCTTGGTTGATTTTTTGCGCGAGGTGCGTTGGGTTGTCTGGTTCTGCCAGGTACCCGGTGACCCCATCCTGGACAATTTCTGGAACGCCGCCGACTCTGGTTGCGACGATTGGCACCCCCGCGCTAGCTGCTTCAAGCAACACGTATGGGAATCCCTCCTTGCGGGAGGGGAGCACAAACAAATCAAACGCTTTGAGGAGTTGGTGCGCATCATCAATGCGTCCCGCAAGACAAACTCGATCAGATAGATTGAGTTTTTTAATTTGATTTTCCAGCTGCGGCCGCAGTTCGCCGTCGCCGATAATCACGAGCCGTGCGTCAATTTCCGTCATAGCGTCAATCAGCATATCAAGTGCCTTGGTTGTGTAGAAATTAGCGATACAACCAATCCATGTGTCATTGCGAGCCCTTGTACTCAAGGGCGAAGCAATCTTAACGTCGCATTGTGGCACGTTATCGCGCAAACGTGCTTCGTTGCGCTGATAAGATTGCCGCGTCGCTCGCAGGGTACTGCTCGCTCCTCGCAATGACATACGCGCGTCTTCTTTTGAAAGGAACGTTGCGTCATCCGGGCGGATGCCGTTGTGTATGGCAATGATTTTGTTTTGATCAATTCCGGCCTTGATGCCGGTCTTCCGGTCAAACTCTGAAACCGCAATCACTGCATCAACCCGTTTTGCGGTTCCAAGTTCAGCGCGAGTATATACCCATCGCTTGAGGGCGCTCATCGGCTCGTTAAATACAAACCCGTGCGCTGTGTAGATGATTCTTGGGACGTTCAACCTTCTGGCTGCCATTGAGCCCAGGACCCCCACTTTGGAGCTGTTCAGGTGCACAATGTCTGGCTTGATGTCAGAAATCAGTTTTTTGAGCTCAAAATAGGCTAAAAAGTCCTGGATAGGGGAGATATGCCTGACTAGGTGTTTGAGGCTGTGTACGGCCAAATTTTGGCCTCTGGCG
>CAYIMZ010000037.1:0-6118 GCA_964364695.1 uncultured Gammaproteobacteria bacterium
GATTCTTCGCGGGAGGATTCGTCTTTTCCCAAGACTCCGGGAAGGAGCCGGCTGACAGATTCTACAACAGCCATGGCCGCGAGCTCTCCGCCGTTTAAGACAAAGTCGCCGATTGAAATTTCTTCGTCAACGCATTCAGCAACGCGCTCATCAACGCCCTCGTACCTGCCGGAAATCAGAATGATTTGGCCATACTCCGTGAGGCGTTGCGCGTCTTTTTGCGTGAACCGTTTACCGCGCGGCGTCAGCAGAATCACCCTGTCATTGCGAGGCGAAGCCGAAGCAATCGTATCATCGCGTTGTGGTTTGTCCTTTCGTATGTCGTTGATGGCGCGATAGATCGGTTCAACCATCATGACCATGCCCACGCCCCCGCCGTATGGTGAATCGTCCACGGTGCGGTGTTTGTCGTCCGTGTAGTCCCGGAGGTTGTGCATGTTGATTTCAACCAACCCTTTTTCCTGCGCGCGACCTAAAATTGACTCCGAGAGGTAGGAATCAAAAATGTTCGGGAAGATGGTGATGATGTCAAATTTCATATGCCAAAAACCGCGCTAGTAGCCTAGCACGGTTTTTGTAATTTTTCAATCAAGGTGTTAGAGCTTGAGATCGTCCACTGCGCTCGTGTCCGCTTCCTCTTCCTGCGGCGCGCTCTGGGGAGCCCGGTCAGGCCGGTCCGTGCGTTCGCGGCGCGGGGGGCGGGTGGAGCCTTCGGGCTCGTGGATTTTGAGGTTCACGCGGGCGTTGTTCTTGGCGCCCACCACACGGAGCAGGGTGCGGATGGCGCGGGCGGTGTTGCCGCTCCGGCCGATGATCTGGCCCATGTCTTCTGCGTGCGTTTTGAGGGTGAGGAGGACTCCCATTTCGTCAACGGTCCGCTCTACCTGGATGTCACCGGGGTGGTCAACCAGGGACTTTACCACGAACTCAAGGAACTCTTGGTCTAGTTCTGCCATACTGATTAGCGTTAATGATTGCTTGCAAAGCCATTTCTATGGTGCACTTCCATACTAACGCGCGGGGGGAGAGGGTGTCAAGCAGCGCTTTTTTCTTCTGTTTTTGCCTCTGGCGCCGGAGCCTCCGGCTCTTTCGGCGTTTCTGTTTTCGGAGCCTCCGTTTTGGGCGCGGTACCTGCTGCCTTTGCTTCCTCGGCTTTCTTTTTAGGCTTCCATGCCCGGACTTTTGCGCCCTCTATCACGCCCTGTTTCACCAAAAGATTGTGCACGGTGGCAGACGGCTTGGCGCCTACCGAGATCCAGTACTTGATGCGGTCCGCTTTGAGGTTTACGGTCTTGGGGTTTGCGACCGGGTCGTAGTTGCCCAGGATTTCGTTGTGGCGGCCTGCGAGGTCGCGCCTGTGTTCAGAAACAACCACCCGGTATGAGGGGCGGTTCTTCTTGCCGATGCGTTGGAGCCTGATTGCTAACATGTCCCGATACTATATGAAAACTTCCCTGCTGTCAAGAGATGCTCGCGACTGCTTTTTCCAGGTCAACGGACAGGAGCTTTGAAACCCCGTTGTCGCCCATGGTCACGCCGTAGAGGATGCTCGCGCGTTCCATGGTGGCGCGGTTGTGGGTGATGGTGATGAACTGGGTGTTGCGCGAGAGCTTATGGAGGATTTGGGCAAAGCGCTCGCTGTTTGCTTCGTCAAGCGCCGCGTCCACTTCGTCCAACACCACGAACGGAGAGGGGTTGGCGCGGATGATGGCGCAGATTAAGGCAATTGAGGTGAGCGCGCGCTCCCCGCCCGATAGCATGCTGATTGAGCTCACCTTTTTGCCGGGCGGGGAGGCTTTGATGTCAATGCCCACTTTCACGTTTTCCCGCAAACGCTCCTGCTCTTTCTTTGTCAGCCCGGCAACAACGTCTTCGTTCAGCGCTTCCAACTCGTTCTGTTCGTACTCAAGGAGCGAGGCCGTGCCGCCGTTGAAGAGGATGCTGAAGTATTCGTTGAATCCCTGCTCTATTTTTTGGAACGCGCTTCCGAACTGGCGCGCGATGGTCGCGTCAAGCTCTTTGAGCGCTCGTTTGGTCTGTTCAAGCGCGCGTTCCATGTCTGCGAGCTGATCGGCGAGGAAATCGTGCCGCTTTTTGGCTTCGCGATACTCTTCGTCAACCGGGCCTTCAATTGCGCCGATCATCTCCAGCTCGCTTTTTACGGCCGCGATTTTTTCCCAGCTCGCTTCACGCGCCGCGCCGTGGTGCGGGTGGTAGTTTTTGATGGCGCCGTGCAGACTCGCGGCAACCTCGCGGTCAATTTCGCTCTGCAGGTCAAGTTTCCGTGTTTCAACCTTTGCCGCCTCAACATCAACCGCATTTCTCTGCGCTGCTGCCTGGTTCAGCTCTCTCTGGAGCTCCTGGTACGTGCGCTGGGTTTCGAACACGTCTGTGGTCGCTTTTGATTCGGCGTGCCGCAGCTTGTCCACGAGATTTTGTTTTTCAGCGACGTCCCGCTCTGCCTGGGCGAGTTGTTCGCGGAGTTCCGCGGCCTTCTTCCCCAGGTCAGAAATTTTTTCCGAGGTGTCCGGCGCGGACGCGTTTTTTTTGTTCAGGATGCCGGTGAGCTCATTCGCGAGGGCGGCGGCTTTTGGCTGGAGCGTTTTGAAATCTTGGAGTGAGGATGCGCGCCCGAGCGCTTCCAGCACGGAGGATGCGCGCAGGGCTGTTGTTACAAGTTTTTCAGCGTCAATGCCGGCCGGGTGCAGGTGCTCCACGCGCTTCCGAACCTCTCGCTCGCGCTCAAGAGCGGCGAGCGCGCCGGTGAGCTCATTTTTTCTGGCGAGAGCTTCGCGGTACCCTGACTGCACTTTGTCGTAGCCTCCCACTGCGGCGTGTTTTTGCTCTTGTTCCAGTTTGGCGAGCCTGTTGCGCAGTTCAGAGAGCTTTTTGGTGAGCGAGAGATGATTTTTTTCTATGCCGCGCTTTTGGTCCTGCAGTACCCCAAGCTTTGCCGTGGTATCGCGCCACTGCGATCCATAGTAGTTTGTCTGGAGCGTGTGGAGCTCCTGCTCAAGCTCGGCGCGCCGTTCGCGCTTTTCCATTTGGAGGGCGAGCAGCTTTACGCGCGGAAAAATTTCCCGTATCAAGCTTTTCACCTCGGCGAGGTTTTCTTCGGTGGCTTTGATTTTTGCTTTTGCGTGTTCGCGCTTGATCTGGAACTGTTTGACCCCGGTCGCCTCGTCAAAAAAATTTTTGCGCTCAAACGGGGACGCCGAGAGAATGGCGTCCGTCATCCCCTGGCCGATGACGCTGTACGAGCGGCCTCCGAAATTCGCCTGTGCGAGCAGAAGCTGGATATCCGCGAGCCGCACGCGGGAATTGTTGATGCGGTACTCGCTTGATCCGTCGCGGTACACGCGGCGTTTGATGACCAGGGTATCGTACTCAACCTCTGCCTGCCTATCCTCGTTGTTCAAATAGAGGGCAACCTCGGCAAAACCCAAACGCGCGAGTTTTGCAGAACCCGAGAAGATGACGTCTTCGCTCTTTTTGCCGCGCAAGAGCTTTATGCTCTGTTCGCCCAAGACCCAGCGCACCGCGTCCGCGGTGTTGGATTTGCCGCTGCCGTTCGGACCCACGATTGCCGCGATTCCGGGATTTTTTCCCTGGCCGCGGGTCGGGAACACCAAGACCGTCTTGTGCGCAAATGACTTAAATCCTTGTAGTTCAAGTTTCTCTAGGTACATGATTTTTGTTTTTGCCCGTTTTCCTCGTGCGCTTACCAACCTTTCGCTTCCAGGGCCGCGAGCGCTGCCGCGGTTTCAGCTTCCTGCTTTGAGGTGCCCGTGCCCTGGGCGATTTCATGGGCTCCGATTTTTACTGCAACCGTAAAGCGCTTGTTGTGGTCCGGCCCGCTCTCGCTCACCACGTGGTACGTGGGCGTTTCCGAGAGTTTTTCCTGGGCAGCTTCCTGGAACGCGGTTTTGGAGTCCCGATACAGCTTATACTCCAGGATGTCCGGGAGCTTTGAGATGATACGCTCACCCACAAACTGTTTCGCGCTTTCGTATCCCTGGTCAAGGTAGATGGCGCCAATCATCGCTTCCATGGCGTCTGCCAGAATGTAGTTGCGCGCCTTGGTGTTGCTGTCTTTTCCCTCTCCTTTGGAGAGGTACAGGTACGCTTCCAGCCCCGCTTCCCGCGAGACGGCTGCGAGCGTGGTTGCATTCACGAGCGCGGCGCGCCAGTTGGTGAGCTCGCCCTCGGGGTTCGGGTAGTGGCCGTAGAGGTGCTCGGTGACCACCAATTCAAGCACCGCGTCCCCGAGGAACTCAAGGCGCTCGTTGTGCGAGAGCTCAAACGACGGGTTTTCGTTCAGGTATGACCGGTGAACCAAAGCCTGTTGCAGGAGCTCGGTATTGCGGAAGGCGACGCCCAGGGAGTCTTGGAGCGCTGAAAGGTCTTGCATAGGTGTAACTACGGGGTAGGGGCTTCCTGCGGCGCATGGGGAACGTCGGAGAGCACCTTGGGGTGCCCTTGGGCCACCATGTCTTTATAGATGGAGCCCAGGACTCCGTTCACGAATTTGCCGCTGGAAGAGCCGCCGAAGGACTTGGCGAGTTCAATGGCCTCGTTGATGGCGACCTTGGGCGGAATCGCCGGGTCCAGTGTGAGCTCGTAGATGCCGATGCGCAGCACGTTGCGGTCAACGACCGTAATCTGTTCAAGCGGCCATTCCGGTGCGTACCCCTCAATGGTTGCATCTATGTCGGGCCTGTGTTTCTCAACGCCCGCGACGAGCGTGCGCGCGAAATCCTGGTCAGCAAGGCCGGGGGCCAGGCTCACCAGGTTCTTCTCCGTGATTCGGGAAAGCGCGTTATCTTCTTTTCCGTGAAAGTCCCACTCGTACAGGCTTTGCATGGCAATGGTTCTGGCTAAATGCCTGTTGGACATACCGTTAGCGCTTCACGTCCGCGGCTTCCTTGGTTTTTTTGCGGTATTCGCCGCAGCCTGCGCACACCCGGTGCGGCAGCGTTACGGCGCCGCAGCCTGCGCACACGGACACCGCGGCGCGCTTGAGCGCGTGGTGCGAGGCCCGGCGCTTGCCGTGGGAGCTGGTTCTTCGTTTTGGAGGTACTGACATAGTACGGGTACTATACTGAATATTTTTTCTTTTTGCAAGTATCCACAGCCTCTTCACACCTTATGCACGAGTTGTTTCATTTTACATGATTGTTTTTTGTGATATAGTAGGAATCGTCTTCAAAAGGCCCCCCGCGTTTACGGCGGTACACCCGCGTGCTATGAATCCCGAACAACTCTGGCAAGCAACCCTCGGAGAGCTTGAGCTCTCGGTTTCCAAGGTGCACTTTACGACGTGGTTTCGTAACACGTTTATCGTTGAGTGGAGCGAAGACCGGGTGGTGGTTGCCGTGCCCAACAATTTCACCAAGGCATGGCTTGAGAACAAGTACCACAAGTCCATCCTCAAGGTGCTCCAGAACATCACCGAGAACCGGATCGGCCGCATTGAGTATCGGGTTGAAACGTCGGGCAAGCGCGCGTTCAAGCCGGTTGTTGTTGCGGTTCCTGCGGACTCCGCAGCGCATCTTGCGGCCCATGCGGCGCCCGCAGTGAGCGCCGGGCCCGCAGTGCGGGATCTGCACGTCCTCAACCCGCGGTACATTTTTGCGAATTTCGTGGTGGGTAAGGGCAACGAGCTCGCGTACGCGGCGAGCGTGCGAGTGGCCAAAGAGCCGGGCACCAAGTATAACCCGCTGTTTCTGTACGGCGGCGTGGGCTTGGGAAAGACCCACCTCATGCTCGCCGTGGGCAACGAGCTCCTCCGCACCAGTCCCGCCCTCAAGCTGCTCTACTCAACCGGCGAGCAGTTCACCAACGACTATGTCGCTTCGCTCCACAACGGCTCGGTGGAGGAGTTCAAGCAGAAGTACCGGACCCCGGACGTGCTCCTCATGGACGACATCCAGTTCATTGGCGGCAAAGAGCAGACCCAGGAGCAATTCTTCCACGCGTTCAACAGCCTGCGGGACTCGCACAAGCAGATGGTGCTCACGTCCGACCGGCCTCCCAAGGCCATTCCGGCGCTGGAAGAGCGGCTGGTGTCGCGGCTTGAGTGGGGCATGATTGCGGACATCTCAAGCCCGGATTTGGA
>CAYIMZ010000038.1:0-5359 GCA_964364695.1 uncultured Gammaproteobacteria bacterium
GGCCCGTGTTCAATCGCACGGACTGGCGCGACAAGCGCGTGTGGGTGTTTGATCCGCTCAAAGTTACTTCAATTGATTGGCGGTATAATGATGCAGAAATTTCTTTGATTAAAACAGGGGATGGCTGGAAACAGGCAGAGCCTTTCAGTAAAGATTCATCTGACGCGGTCATTGGCCCGGTACTTGCGTCATTGGCGGATTTGTTCGCGGCTGATATCCGCGAGGACGTATCAAAGGAGGACGCGGGCATTGCGGGCAAACCCCAGGCTATCCGCATTGAGCTTGGGTTTGAGACCGGGGAGCGGGACGCGCTCATCGTTGGGGATAAGCTTCCTGCGCCGAGCGAGGAGTACTACATTGGCCGCGAGAATGCAGATCTCGTGTGGACCATTGATTCCTGGACCGTGGAAAACACGCTCAAAAAAGAGATTGGAGATTTTTAGGGAGCGTGCTATCATACGCGTATGACCAAATACATCTGGTTTACCGTCATTCTGATTGCCGTGCTGCTCGCGCTCGCATACAAGCAAGCGCCGAAAGAGCCCGAAGTTAGCCGGCCCGAACCCCCGGCTCCACAGAACGTGATTTCTGATGTCCCGCAACCTGAAGAAGGCGAGCCTGTGGTGAGCGCGTCAGGCAATGTCAAAGTTACGCGGCCCCAGCCGGATGCCATGGTTGCGAGTCCCTTGCTCGTGAAAGGTTCGGCCAAACTCGCGGGCGCGAGCGTGCAACTGCGCTTAAAAGATGCATCCGGCGCCGTCATTGCCGAGAAGCAGGCCACCGTCGCGGAAGCCTCGGAAGACGGGTTCGGATCGTTCGGCGAGCTCTTGGTGTTTGACGCGGTTCCGGAAGGCGCGGGCATTTTGGAGGTGTACGCCGAGGGCGTGTTTGACCGGAGTGAGCAGGACTTGATTTCAATACCCATTAAGTTTTAAGTATGCGAAAAACCCAATTTTCCCTGGTGCTCGTCAGCGTGGCTCTGCTCGGCGTCTCGTGCGGCCAAAAAGAACAAGCATCAGTATTTAACGAGCCCCAACAAGGAGACGAGACCATGGCCCAAGAACCCGAAGCGCAGACAAGCGCGGCAGAGAACCAAATCGTGACCCTCAAGACCAGCATGGGTGATGTTGTTGTTGAGCTCTTCACGAACCAGGCGCCCATTACCGCAGGCAACTTTCTCAAGCTTAGCCGAGAGGATTTCTACGATGGCGTGCTGTTCCACCGCGTGATTCCGGATTTCATGATCCAGGGCGGCGATCCCCTGTCAAAGGATGAGGATCCGGCAAACGACGGCACCGGCGGGCCGGGCTACTTCATTGAAGACGAGTTCGTTCCCGGCCTCTCCAACGTGCGGGGCACCTTGTCTATGGCAAACGCGGGCCCGGGCTCGGCAGGGTCCCAGTTCTTCATCAACATCGCTGACAACACGTTCCTGGACTACGACAAAGAGCCCTTGAGTTCAAAGCATGCGGTGTTCGGCCGCGTCACCAGTGGCATGGACGTGGTTGACGCGATTTCGCTCGTCGGGCGCGACCCGCGTGACCGGCCGAATGAGCCCGTTGCCATAGAGGACATAGTTGTCCAATAGGCAAAAATATAGTATACTTGCTGCATGTTGAAGCTTGCCCAAGCCCTTGCAGTAGCAGCTCTTGCGCTGCTTGCGCCGCTCGCCGTCCGTGCGGCTGATTTGGCGCTCCCCAAGGAGAATATCTACTTTTCAAATGCAAAGCCTTTGTCCGGGGAAATCGTGCGCATCTACGCGACCGTCAAAAATGCGAGCCAGCAGGACGTGCGGGCGAGCGTGAAATTCGCGGTGAACGGAAACCAGGTAGGCGGCCTGCAGCCCATCACCGTGCTCTCGCAAAAAGAATCCACCGTGTTCGTGGACTGGGGTCCGCTTGAGGGGTACTACGACATTGAGGTTTCCGTGGTGAACCCGGATATTGGCGATGAGAACCAGGACAACAATGCCGCCCTGGTCAGCGATTTTGTGGTTGATTTGGATACGGACAAGGACGGCATCTTTGACACCATTGACATGGATGATGACAATGACACCGTTGAAGACGGCCTGGAGCGCGTCAAGGGCTCCAATCCGCTCATCGCGGATACGGACAAGGACGGCGCTCCGGACGGGGTGGACGCGTTCCCGGCTGACCCCAACGAAAAGTACGACAACGATAACGACGGCATAGGCAACAACGCTGATCCGGATAATGACAACGACGGCGTGTTGAACGGGGACGACCCTGCTCCGTTTGACCCGAACGTTACCAGAAAAGAGGTCCCGCAAGCTCCGCAAGCCGAGCCGACGCCGCCTGTTGAGAGCGAGCCCGCGCCTGCTCAAGAATCCGAGCCCGCGGTCGCGCCTGAAACAGAGGACTATGCCATAGAAGCGGTTGAGTACACGTTTCCGGACGAGGATGAGGCCGAGTACAGCCTGGACATAGTCATCGCAAAGAGCAAGGTTGCGTGGAACGGGTACCAGTTTGAGGTGCTCGGCGGGAACAGCTCGTATTTGTATCTGTGGGATTTCGGCGATGGAACCTATGAGCAGACCGCCCAGGCGCGGCACGAGTTTCCGGGGAGCGGGGAGTACGAGGTGACACTGTCCGCGAGCGACGGGGCCGGGGGCTTGGGAGTGGCGCGCGAGCGCGTGAGCGTCGGGTTCTGGCACATGGGCAACATCATGGTGCAGCTCATGGTGGGTCTCCTCGCGCTCTTTGGCGCGTTCCTCGCGGGGTACCTCGTGTACCACGCGTTTGTTCCGGAGCGGAGGAAGTAGGCGAACGCACCATGCAGTCAATCACGCACAAAAAAATTTTCTGGCGCCACTTCTCTGAGAACGACGACGCAACCGTGGCCGCGCTTGAGCGCGATTTTGAGTTCCACTCCCTTGACCTTGAGGACGTCGCGAGCCCGCCGCAGCAGCCCAAGACCGATTTTTACAAAAACTACTTGTTCGCCATTTTCCACTTTCCGGACTACCACAAACAGGAGGAGCGCATCCACGTGTTTGAGCTGGACGCGTTCCTCACGGACGAGTGCCTCATCACCGTGGGCAAGGGTGATTCCGGCCGCCTCAAGGACTTTTTCGCCGAACTTGAAGCGAGCGGCGAAACGCGCGCCGAATGCATGGGCCAGGGGCCCGGATTCCTGCTCTACAAGCTCCTGGACGCGCTCACCGAAACGAGCTGGAGCGTAATCCGGAGGATATCCAGCCAGATGGGCGACATTGAAGAGGAGATCTACAGCGAGAGCACGGGCAAGGGGACCGTGTGGCGCATCGCGCTCATCAGGCGCAACCTCATCCGCCTTCAGCGCATCGTAAACCCCCAGCTGGTGGTGCTTGCTTCCCTGGTGGCCGCGGACAAGCCGTACCTTGCGCACGAGTTCTCCGTGTACTTTGACGACGTGCAGGACACGGAGAACCGCCTGCAGGCCATCACCGCGGGCAACGTGGAGGTCATGAACACCCTGCACAACGTGAACGAGTCCCTCATCTCCCAGCGCACCAACGAGATCATCAAGCTCCTCACCGCGATTTCCGTGTCCCTCTTGCCCATGACCTTGCTCACCGGGTTCTACGGCATGAACGTTTCCGGGCTGCCGTACGCGGACCACCCGAATTCCGTGTGGCTCATTTTCGCGGGACTGTTTGCGATCATCTGCTTCTTCATCATCATGTTTAAGCGCAAGGATTGGGTATGAAGTACGATGTGGTCACCATCGGCAGCGCGGTGCGGGACGTGTTCCTGTTTGTGGATCCCGCGGACGCCCCAATCATCAAAAATCCCAAACGCGATCCTAAGCGCGAGAAGCTGATAGCGCTTGAGCAGGGCGCGAAAATTGATGTGGCGCGTTCGGAGCGGACCATTGGCGGCGGCGGGGCGAACGCGGCGGTTACCTTTGCCCGTTTTGGCCTCAAAACCGCGGCCGTCCTTCGCGTGGGCGCAGATTCCGACGGGGATGAGGCGGTTCGCGCCCTCAAACGCGAGCGCATCGCCACGCGGTTCATCCAGCGCGATCCAAAGCTGTGCACCGGGTTTTCCACGCTCTTGGTGGCAGGCAGCGCCAAGCGCGACCGCGTGGCGTTCACCGTGCGCGGGGCGAGCAGCAGCAACAATTTTTCGGGAGCCGAGCGCGGCATCGCCAAGGCAGCATGGTACTACACCACAGCGCTCTCGGGGCAAGGATGGAAAAAAGAACTCTCTGACATTTTACAGACCGCGCAGAAACACGGAATTTTGTGGGCGTGGAACCCGGGAGCTGCCCAATTGAAAGCGGGCCTTTCCGCGCTTGCGCGGTTCATGAAAGCCTGCACGGTATTCAACGCCAATCGGGACGAAGCTCTGGAGCTCGTGGGCGGGAAAAACGACATTAAAACGCTTTTAGCCGCTTTGCGTTCCGCAGGCCCCGAGCGCGTGCTCATAAGCGACGGACCGAACGGCGCATACTACGCTGATGCGAACCAGATGCTGCGCATGAGCGCTGACCGTTCAATCAAGGCAATGGAGCCGACCGGCGCCGGAGACGCGCTTGGCGCGGGATTCATTGCGGCCCTCATTGCCGGTTTTGATGTTCCTGCCGCGCTTTCCGCGGGCATTGCCAATTCCGAATCAGTCATTTGCGCAGTCGGAGCGCAGGCGGGGATTCTGCGGAAAAACGAACTCTCATCCGCCATGCAAAAACGAAACCACACACTCTCGTATGTCTAAAAAACGATTGCGCTTGGAAATCTTGGAGCAAATGGCAACCCTTGCGACTGCGGGTTTTGGTTTGGTGGCGGCCCTCGCATGGAACAGCGCCATCCAGGATTTGTTCGCCAAGGTCAATGTGCTCGGTTCCCAGGATAGCGTGGCCGTGAAATTCATCTACGCAGGGGCAGTTACGGCCATTGTGGTGCTGGTCACGGTTGCCATCAGCCGCTCAATCAGCAAGCTCAAGGAGTAGTTGGGCATCAGGCATCCCGAGGAAGGGGGCCGCGATAAAAAATAAGGTAATTGATAATCAAATCATATGGGCACACCAACATTCTCCATCAGCGAGGCCTTGCATTTCGGGTGGCGCACCACGCGCGCACACTTCTGGTTCTTTGCACAGGTCATCATCATCATAACGCTCGTCTCGTACGGCCCGGGCCTGATTATGCAGAGCTTTGACCGGATTGAGCTGCCCACCGTGGTGACGCTCTTCTTTTTCCTCGCCGGCATTGTGCTCTGGGTGATACAGCTCTTGATTTCCATCGGGCTCACGCGGATTGTGCTCGGGTTTGTGGACAGCCGAAAAACCGACATTGCGGAACTGTTTTCCGGGGCGCGCTTTCTGGTGAACTACGTTCTGGCGACCTTCGCGTACG
>CAYIMZ010000039.1:0-4959 GCA_964364695.1 uncultured Gammaproteobacteria bacterium
GACATTGCAGCCAGGGTGAACAAGATCGTTGATGCGGCGCAAGAGGCTTCGTACGACAAGTCAATCGTGAGCAAGGTCGTGGCGAGCGAGCCGAGCGTTTCAAGCGCGGTTCGGGAGAAGCTGGTCAGTTTCGTGACCTACGGGACACCGACGACAGTTGCGCTGGGCGCGGGAGAGCGCGGTGGAGTGGCGAATTCATTCAAAGAAGCATTTGGAAGACTTCCCCAATCAGATGCTGACTGGGAGGATGTGGTGAAAATCGCAAACGGCCGCTGGCCAGGCCAAACGGTAGCGGCGCGCGAGAAAACCGCGGAAGCGAATTTTAAGGTGATTTACAAGCGCGCTCCGGTGCGAACCAATGCGAAAGACGACGCAGCAGTGGTGGTGATGGCGTATGGCTTGCGGCCGAGCGGCAGGAAGCTTGCAAGCGAAAAGGCGGCCATCAAGAGCTACGAAGCCATCTTTAAGCGTAGCCCGCAGACGGCAACGGCCTGGGACGCAGTGCGGGCAATCGCATACTCCGGGGCCACGCGATAGCTGTAATTGATGGGATTGCTTCGTCGCCATGAATACATGGCTCCTCGCAATGACATAAAAAACGCCCGCCGATTTGGCGGGCGTTTTTTTAGTGTTCGCCCAGGCGCCGAGCCTCTGCCTCCTTGCGGCCGAACCCCGCATACAGGATGGGCACCACAACCAGCGTCAAGAGAGTGGATGACATGAGCCCAAACACGATGGTGATGCTCAAACCGCGCCAGAGTTCGTTACCATACCCGTTGGGAAAAATCAAGCCCGCTAGAAGATTTTGTTGCGTTTCGTTTTCGTATTAGGTATAATGGAAAAATGCATCAGCACACCATAGAACGGACGCTCCGGTGGATCATTCTAGCCTGTTTGTACCTGTCAGTAGCAGCGCCGCTTTTGCTTTCTGCTGATTATTTTTTCCCTGCCATTTTTCCGAAAGCTGTATATTTTCGTCTTTTAATTGAGGTCGCGGTCGTCGCGTATGTGCCGCTCGCCATGCTGAACCGCGAGTACCGGCCGCGCTACCACGTGGTGTACGCCGCTCTTTTCGTGTTTGCGGCTCTCGTGCTTCTGACGTCCTTGGCGGGTGAGAACTTCAGCTACAGCTTCTGGGGTAACTACGAGCGCATGGACGGCATATTCAGCTGGCTGCACTACTGGGCTGCGATCGTGGTTGCCGCAAGCGTCCTCAAGGAGCGGCGCGACTGGCTCATGCTCCTCTCTTTTTCTGTCGGCGCGGCTCTCCTGATTTCAAGTTACGGATTCCTGCAGCGTATTGGTGTTGCGTCGTTCGGCCCCTTGACCATCTACGAAACAAATCTTGGCCGCATCACGGGCACCATTGCAAACCCCGCGTTCCTTGCGGTGTACCTCCTGTTCAATATCACGTTCGTGCTGCTCATCGTGATTGACTGTTCAGTGAACTCCTGGTGGCGGATTGCGGCGTTTGCTGCGCTGGTCCCGATCTTTGCCGCGTACACTATGACCGGAGTGCGCGGCGCGTTCGTCGGTTTTATCGTTTCAGTGGTTGTGTTTTTTGTCGGCACCCTCTGGTGGGGCACCAGCGCGCGGGTGAAACGCAGGGTGGGCCAGGGGTTTTTCGCGTTTGTGGCGCTGCTTGCGCTCTTGTACGGCATGGTCGGGAAAAGCGCGTGGGTGACCCAGAACTTCGGCAGGCTCTTTCGGCTTGACCTTGCTGACTCAACCATCCAGACTCGGCTCGTGTCCTGGCGCGGGGCGCTTGAGGGGTTCAAAGACAATTTTTGGCTCGGGGTCGGGCCGCAGAAATTTGATGTGGTGTTCAACCAGCACTTTGATCCGGCATTTTACCAGCTCGTGGGAGATGAAACCTGGTGGGATCGGGCGCACAACATGGTGCTTGAGGTTGCTGTCACTATGGGTATCTTCGGACTGCTTGCGTACCTTGGAGTTGGTATTGCACTCGCCTACAGTTTATTTCGGATGGGACACCTCGATCCGCGGCGCAGGCTTGAAGCGCTTGTGATTCTTGCATTTCTGGTTGGGTATTTCATCCAGAATTTATTCGTGTTTGATACGGTGAGTTCATACATCGTGCTCGCGGTGCTCGTTGCCTACGTTGTAGGGCGCACCCAAGGCGCAGGTGATGCGGGAGGCGCGCTCAAACGCATACTTTCCGGTTCATTCAACCAGGCGCGCGAGTTTCTGCCGCGCGTTCCGGCCAGGCACTGGTGGGTTGGGGGGCTTGTTGCTCTCGGCCTTATGACGCCTGTCGCATACTCGGGAAACATCAAGCTGATCACGCACAACAGGCTACTGCTTACGAACCTCGCGTATGCGCAGGCCCAGCCGTTCCAGAAAACCATTGAAAACTACAAAGAAATTTTTGAGCTTTCCGGTTTTGACGGCCGCGAGGTTGCAATCAAGCTCTCGCAGTACACGGGGCAGGTCGCGCTTTCCGGAAAATTGACGCTTACAGAGTTATACGCCGGATATGGCTTCCTCATCAACGCGACTGACCAGGTGGTAGAGCAAAATCCAAAAGACGTGCGGCTCCTGCTTTCGTATGGCAACACGCTGAACGTGTACGGTGAACTGCTCCGTCAGCAGCAGGACACAGCATCTGCGCAGCGTATCTTGGAAAAAGCCGAGCGCATCCTGACCGAGGCTTCGGAGCTCGGGAAGGCGCGGCAGCAGGTGTTCCATTCGCTTGCGAATACGTATCTGATTATGGGCGACCGCGAGCGCGGTATCGGGGTACTCAAAGAAACCGTGGCAATCAATCCAGAGAACGGAACTACGCACTGGCTCCTGGCGTTTGCGTACCTCCAAAGCGGACAAACCGCACTTGGCATCCAGGCAGCTGACGCAGCGCTTGCTGCCGGATATACATTCAGGAGCGAGAACGAGGCCCAGCCCGTGGCAACTGCACTCGCGGGCATACAGGATTGGGAGCGCTTGCTTGCGCTTTACCAACGGGTCGTCCTAAACACAGGGAGCGGAACCGCGCAGGCAAAAGTCGCGGCAGTGCTCGCGCAAATGGGCAGGAAGGATGAAGCAGTTGTGGTTGCCAGGGAGGTGCTTGCCAAAGATCCTTCCCTCAAAACACAGGTGGATGATTTCATCCAAAAAGTGGAAAGCGGGCAAACAACCGGGTTTGTAGCAGAGTAACATAGTATGCGGTTTAAGCGGAAAGAGAAAGTCATACTGTTCTTGGGCGCGGTGGGCCTTGCCGCGCTTGTGGCGGGAGCCGGGTTTGGCATATACCAAAGACTTAAGCCGGATGTCGTGGTCCAGCCTAATATCACGGACGAGCGCCGGAGCGAGCTTGAAGCGGAGCTTGTTGATGCGCGCCAAAAGTCGCTTGAAAACCCCGAGGACATTGATGCGCGCGTCTCTGTGGGCATTTTGGAGCAAAAGCTGGGGCTGCTCTCGGCTGCGGGGCGCTCGTTCAAGAGCGCGCTCAAGCTCAACAGCCGCGATTACATCATCTACATGTACCTCGGGATTCTCTATGACGAAATGGAGCGTTTTGATGATGCAGATAATGCTTTGCGCACCGCGACCCAGCTTGAGCCGCGGGACCCCAAGCCGTTCCAGGCGCTCATCACCCTATACAAACAGCACTTTCCGGGCAGAGCAGACGATCTTGAGGACATTTTTCGCGCAGCGAGTGACTACACAGAGAGCCCTGAAATCTGGGCGGAGTATGCGCAGTTTCTTGAAGACCGCGGCCAGGCGCGCGAGGCCTGGGTGTATTGGCAGCAGGTGCTTGATGCGGAACCCGAGAACGAGGAAGCTGCCGCGAATGTTGAGCGACTTGTCGAACAGATGGGAGTAGGGGGGTAATATGGGATTTGCGCTGAAACAATCTGTCGCGGCATCCATCGCCGGCATGCTTGTGCCTGTTTTTGCGTTTGCGGCCATAATTCCCAATGACCCGTTCTACAGCCAAGAGCAGAAAGCTGATTTTGCGCAGATTAACCTGCCTGCCGCATGGGAGCTTTCAACCGGCTCAAAAGATGTCATTATCGCGGTGATTGATGCGGGCACGGACACTGACCACCCGGACCTCATCGGAAACATGTGGTTCAATCCTAGCGAGAAACCCCTCAACGGCATTGATGACGACAATAACGGGTATGTGGACGACCTCAATGGCTGGGATTTTCTGGATGACGTGTCTGACCCGCACCCTAAGTTTACGAACGGCTACACGTTCGGCGGCGCAAACCACGGCACCATCGTGGCCGGGGTCGCGGCATCCGCGACCAACAACGGGGTCGGCCTTTCCGGCGTGTGCTGGAGTTGCAAAATCATGGCCCTGCGCGCGCTTGATTCCACCGGAGAGGGGGATACGGTGCACATTGCCCGCGCCATTGACTACGCCGTAGCGAACGGGGCTGATGTCATTAACATGAGTTTTGTGGGCGCGCTCACGGACGCGGCACTCTCGGATGCGGTCGCCCGGGCATATGAGGCCGGCGTTATCCTGGTTGCCGCAGTGGGCAATGACGCGGACAGCGGGATCATTGCCGGGGATCTGGATTTCAGGCCCCTGTACCCGGTGTGCCTGGACGGGGGCGAGAACCATGTGCTGGGCGTGGGGTCAGTGGACGCGGGCAACGCCAAGTCCGACTTTTCCAATTACGGTTTTTCGTGCATTGATATCAATGCTCCCGGGGACGGCATTGCCGGGCCCCAGCTCTATGACCCAAACCTCGGAGGAGATTTTGAAAACAAGTACCGCGGAGGCTGGCAGGGCACGTCTGTTGCAACTCCGATTGCTTCGGGTGTTGCGGGCTTAATGAAATCAGTGAACCCGACACTCGCGGCTCGCCAGGTGATTTCCATTGTCCGCGAGACCGCGACAAACATAGACGCAGGGAACGGCATATACGCGGGTGAGCTCGGGGCCGGGCTCCTGAATGCGGGAGCAGCCGTCAAAAAGGCAGC
>CAYIMZ010000040.1:0-4913 GCA_964364695.1 uncultured Gammaproteobacteria bacterium
CCAGGCCGCGAACTCCGGATAATCGGATGGCGCCTGGCCGCAGATGCCCACTTTGCGCCCGGCTTTTTTGGCGGTCGCAATCAGGTCGGAAATCATCTTTTTCACGGCTGCGTTGTTCTCGTCGTAGATGTGGGACACAAGCTCCGAGTCCCTATCAACCCCCAGCACCAATTGCGTGAGGTCGTTTGAACCGATGGAGAACCCGTCAAAAATTTTGGCAAACTCTTTTGCGAGAATCACGTTCGCAGGAATCTCCGCCATCACGTACACCTCAAGATTTTTTACGCCCCGCTTGAGGCCATGCTTGGCCATGACAGACAAGACGCGCTTGCCCTCATCCACTGTCCTGCAAAACGGCACCATGAGTTTGATGTTGGTGAGGCCCATTTCCTCGCGCGCCTTTTTCATGGCGCGGCACTCAAGTGAAAATCCGGCTACGTACTTTTCATCGTAGTAGCGCGAGGCTCCGCGCCAGCCAATCATGGGGTTGCTTTCCTGCGGCTCGTAGCTTGCTCCGCCGATTAAATTGGCGTACTCATTGGTTTTAAAGTCGGACATGCGGACGATGACGTCTTTCGGGTAGAACGCGGCCGCAATCCGACCCACGCCCTCGGCAAGCTTGTCCACGAAAAACTGCGCCTTATCCTTATAGTCCGTGGTGAGCGCGTCTATTTTTGCCGTAACCTCGGCATCTTTGATGGACCCATAATTGACCAAAGCCAGAGGATGGATCTGGATAAAGGTATTGATGATGAACTCCTCGCGCGCCAAACCCACCCCGCTATTGGGAATGAACGAATCCATGAACGCCTTCTCCGGCGAGGCCAGGTTCATCATGATACTTGTGCGCGTCTTGGGCAGCTTGCGCAAATCATGCTTGATGACGGTGTAGGACATTTTGCCTTTGTACACAAACCCAACCTCCCCCTCCGCGCAGCTTATGGTTGCCAAGGCGCCGGTTTTGAGAACCTCGGTCGCGTTCTTGGCGCCCACAATAGCGGGGATTCCGAGCTCGCGCGCCACAATGGCGGCATGGCACGTGCGGCCCCCCGCGTTGGTGACAATGCCGGACGCGAGCTTCATGATGGGCTCCCAGTCCGGGTCAGTCATTTCAGTCGCGAGGATTTCTCCTTGCTTGAACGTGTGCAAGCCGGACACGTCTTTAATGACGCGGATGTTTCCAATTCCTATTTTTGACCCCACGGCTTGGCCGCGAACCAAAACATCACCCTTTTGTTTGATTTTGAATTCTTCCAACACATGCACGTCCCTGCGCGCTTGCACGGTCTCGGGCCGCGCCTGCACAATATACAGCTTCCCGTCACCCCCGTCCTTGGCCCACTCAATGTCCATGGGCCGCTTGTAGTGCTCTTCAATGATGACACCCCATCGCGCGAGCTGCAAAATTTCCTGTTCTGACAACACGTGCCGGCGCTGGTCTTGTTCTGTCACGTCAATAGTCTTGGTTGGGTCAGTCTCCCCGACTGAATACACCATTTTCTGCTTTTTGGTTCCCAAGGTCCTGCCCACAATGGGCTTAAAGCCCTTTTTCAGAAGCGGCTTGAACACGTAGTACTCATCCGGGCTCACCTTGCCTTTCACAATCATCTCCCCCAAGCCCCAGGAGCCGTTGATGAGCACCACGTCCCTGAAACCGGACTCCGTGTCCAGGGTGAACATCACCCCGGAGCACGCCAAGTCGCTCCGCACCATTTTCTGCACGCCCACGGACAATGCAACATTTTGGTGGGCAAACCCCTTGTCCACGCGGTAGCTGATGGCGCGGTCCGTGAACAAAGATGCCATGCACTTTTTAACTGCCTCCATGACAGCCGCTTCGCCCGCGATATTCAAAAAAGACTCCTGCTGGCCCGCGAAAGACGCGTCCGGCAAATCCTCGGCAGTCGCGGATGAACGGACTGCCACGTCCAGATTCTTGGTGCGGTACTGCTTTGAGAGCTTCTGGTATGCCTGCACAATCTCCTGTTTTAGATCCAGGGGAAACGCCGCGGAGAGTATGGCGCTCCTAATGTTACGCCCGCGCTCTGCGAGTTCTCTCGTGTTCCTGGTATCCAAACCCAAGAGCTCCCTCCTGATTTCATCATTGATGCCCGCCTTCTCCAGGAAGTACTCATACCCTTTGGCAGTCACGGCAAACCCGTCCGGGACATGCATCTGTTTCGTGAGCTTCTGCACCATCTCCCCCAAGGACGCGTTCTTGCCTCCAACCAAAGGGACATCCTTAATGGTGAGCTCATTGAAAAATTTAATATACTTCATACCGTGTGTATCTTCAATAAATTCAGCGAGCCGCGCGGGCCGGTGGGATGCCCGGACGCGATGATAATGTGGTCGCCTTTTTTCACCTTGAGCTCTTTTTTGACGAGCGCCACGCTCGCGTCAATCAAATCATCAATGGTATCATACCGCTCCATGAGGTACGGACTGATGCCCCAGGAAAGCGACAATTGACGGCGCACAATGTCATTTTGCGTCAAAGCCACAATAGGCACCTCGGGCCGCTCCGAAGCAATCAGGCGCGCGCTTGAGCCGCTTGCTGACATCACCACAATGGCGCGGATGTGGTCGTGCTCCACCACATCGTCCGCGGTGTGCGCGATAACCGAGGGAACGGTAAACCGGGCCGCGGCCTGCGGCGGCAGATCATCGTACGGCGATTCCTCGGTTTCTTTGATGATGTCAGCCATCATCCTGCACACCTCAACCGGGTACTTGCCCGTGGATGTTTCGCCGGAGAGCATGAGGCAGTCCGCGTGGTCAATCACCGCATTCGCAACGTCGCTGACCTCGGCGCGCGTGGGGCGCGCGTTGGTTGTCATGGATTCAAGCATCTGGGTTGCCACGATAACTGGTTTGGCGGCTTTGCGGGACTGCTCAATGAACTTTTTCTGCAAGAGCGGAATCTCCTGGGCCGGAAGCTCAATGCCAAGGTCGCCTCTCGCCACCATGATGGCATCAGCCTCTTTCAGTATTTCATCAAAATTGTGCACAGCTTCCTTGCGCTCTATCTTGGCAATCACGCGGGGCTGGTACTCGCCCTTTTGGGGCAGGAGCTTGCGCAGGTTCTTGATGTCGCGAGCATCCCGCACAAAGGACAACGCAAGCCAGTCCACCTTTTGCTTGAGCCCGAACGAAACGTCCTGCGTGTCTTTTTCGGTGATCACAATGTCCGGCAGGTTTGACTCGGGCAGATTGATGCCGCGGTTTGAGGTGAGCACATCGCCCTGCTCAACGCGGGCTATAATCGCAGTGCCGTGCACTTCCTCGCAATACATGCGCACGAGCCCGTCTTTAATCAAAATCACCTCGCCCTCTTTCACCATTTTTCCCAAAGGCTCCTGCACCGGCAACGCCACCATACCCGCGCGCTTAGGCGCGAGTTTTGCCTGCTTTTCATACACCAAGGCAACCATGTCTCCCCGCTTGACCGCAATGCCGTCCTTGGGCAGCTCGCCAAGCCTAATGCGCGGACCCTGCAGATCCTGGATGATGGCAATAGGGGTATCCAGCTTTTTGGCAACCTGCCGCACGTTTTTGATGAGCAATTCGTGATGTTCGTATGTGCCGTGCGAAAAATTGAGCCTGGCGCAATTCATGCCTGCGCGGGCTAACTTTTCAAGCGTGGCTGTTGATTCGGTGGCCGGGCCGATGGTGCAGATGATTTTTGTGCGTTTCATATCTCTGTTTTGTTTTTAGTATAGCATAAAACCAAACAGCCCGCCGAACGGCGGGCTGTTTAATCAGTGCTATTACATCATTCCCATGCCGCCCATGCCAGGCATGCCGCCATGGCCATGCTCATCTTTCTTTTCGGGTAAATCAGTAATCACGGCTTCGGTGGTGAGGAACATGCTGGCGATTGATACCGCGTTCTGCAAGGCAGAGCGCGTAACCTTGGTCGGGTCAACAATGCCTGCGCTAATCATGTCCTCGTACTTGTTCTCCTGCGCGTTGTAGCCCACTGATCCGTGCTGCTTTTTGACCTCTTCAGCAACCACGCTCCCGTCGCGGCCCGCATTGAACGCGATCTGCCGGATGGGCTCTTCCAGAGCGCGGCGCACAATATCCACGCCCACTTTCTCGTCCGCGTGTTCAGGGCGGAGGTGGTCAAGCGTTTCCATAGCCCGCAGCAATGCAACGCCGCCGCCAGCGACAATGCCCTCTTCAATGGCAGCCTTGGTCGCTTCCAGGGCATCCTCAATGCGGTGCTTCTTCTCTTCCATTTCAGTCTCGGTGGCAGCGCCGACCTTGATGATGGCAACGCCCTTTCCGAGCTTGCCGAGGCGCTCATTGAGCTTCTCTTTGTCGTAGTCAGAATCAGATTTTTCAAGCGCCTTGCGGATTTCAGCGATGCGTCCGTCAATGGCTCCCTGCTCGCCGCGGCCTTCCACAATAGTGGTGTCTTCTTTGGTTGCAACCACCTTGCGCGCGCGGCCCAAGTCTTCCAGAGTAGCGTTCTCAAGCTTCAGGCCCAGCTCTTCGGAAATCACCTTGCCGCCGGTGAGCACCGCAATGTCGCCGAGCATTTCCTTGCGGCGGTCCCCAAAACCAGGCGCTTTCACGGCAAGAGCCGTGAACGCGCCGCGCATCTTGTTCACGATGAGGGTTGCGAGAATCTGGTCGTCAAAATCCTCGGCAATGAGCACAATCTCCTTTTTGCCGGACTGGATAACCTTCTCCAAGATAGGCAGAATGTCCTGGACCGAAGAAATCTTCTTGTCCGTGATCAGGATGGAGGGGTCTTCCATGACCGCCTCAAGCCGCTCTGCGTTGGTGATCATGTACGGCGAGGCGTAGCCCTTGTCAAATTGCATGCCTTCCACGAACTCAAGCTCCATGCCAAAAGACTGGGACTGCTCCACGGTGATGGGAGCCTCGTGCCCGACTTTCTT
>CAYIMZ010000041.1:0-4909 GCA_964364695.1 uncultured Gammaproteobacteria bacterium
CTTCAAGGTTTACGGTCGGGTACCCGATGGTGCGGCCGTGCTGTGACCCGTGGACAACGTGGCTCGTAAACGTCATGACCGTGGTCCCACGGGTTCGGTGACCGGCTCGGAGCGGCCCGCGTCGCGGGATATGGTCAGTATAACAAACATGAGGACAAGAGCGCCAATCCACTGGGTGGCAGCGAGGGAGGTCTTGAAGAACGCCACATCAACGAACACCGCGGACACGGGCCAGGCAAGCTCAAGGATGGTGGACATGCGCGCCGGCACGTGCGACAGGCCCTTGTAGTAGATGAGCAGCGCCACGAGGCCGGTTGAGAACACAATGGCGAGCACGTACCACCACTGGCTGCCCGAAAGCGTTCCGAGCGTGCCCAGGTCGCCGGTTGAGTACACAAAGAGGAACGCGAACACGCTCGTGAGCGCGAACCGCAGGCCCGAGAGGGACACGAACGAGAGGTGCGAGAGCGCGTACCTGCCGAGCACCGTGGATGCGCCCCACGAAAACGCAGCAGCAAGCGCGAGCAATGCTGCGAGCACGGTCCCGCCGCCAGTGGTGAGATTGACGCGCAGCTCGGGAAACGACACAAAGTACGCGGCAACGAGCGCGAGCGCCGCCAGGCCCAAAAACCGCTTGGTGATGGGTTCCTTGAGCAGCACGCCCGCCAGGGCAATGGCAAACAGAGGCTGCAGCTGCTGCAGTAAGACAACCACGGAGAATGAGATGTAGTTGACGCGGCCTAAGGCCGCGGTGTACGCGATGGTGCCGATCGTGCCCCCGAGGAGCGCGATTGCGACAACCGAGTACCAGGTGCGGGACGAGAGGCCAAGCCAGTGCTTGAACTCCTTGATGAGGAGCGGCGTTAAAACCGCAAGCCCGAGAAGGTGCTCCAGGAGCACGATGGTTGCGGGCGGAAGGCTGTATAGGTTGCGGCGCAAGAGCCCGTCCAGGCTCCACAGGAGCGCGGCAACGATGATAAGGTATGGCGCGTATTTTTTCATAGGCTTCCTGTCATTGCGAGGCCGAAGGCCGAAGCAATCTTAACGACGCTACTTGGTTAGCTCTAAAATAATCTGCCTGAACACATCCTCCGGAATCACGCCCGCGACTCTCATGCCGTTGATGAACCACGTGGGCGTGCCGAGCACTCCTGCGGCTTGCCCGGCTGCAACGTCTGCATTGACTTCATCCTGCCCTGATTGAGAGTCCAGGCACAATGCGAAAGCCCGGGAGTCAACCCCGATTTGGTTCGCATACCCCAGGATTGCGGTCCGCGTCAAGGACTCCTGGTTCTGGAACAGCTTGTCGTGGAATGGCCAGAACAAGCCTTGTTGGTGCGCGCAGTACCCCCCAAGCGCCGCAACGCGCGCGTCCGGGTGTATGGTGTCAAGCGGAAAATCGCGGTATACAAAGCGAACGTCGTTTTTGAACTCCTGTGTCAGACTGCGAATGATTGGGAATGACTGCCTGCAGAACGGGCACTCAAAATCGCCGAATTCCACAATCGTGAGAGCGGCGTCCTCGGGTCCGATCGCAGGATCATCACTGGTCGCGACATCATACCCGCCAGCCTGGTCAACATTGGCTCCGCCTGATCCGGACGTTGATGCGCCGTATGACTCAAAATCATAGGTTCCTGAAAGAATCTGGCTGCGGATGCTAAGCACCTGCACCGCAAACAGCGCAACGTAGATGAGCACTCCGGCGAGGGCCAAGAGGAGCATGAAGTTCCGTACCGTGTGCTTTGGTTTTTGTTCTTGGTTAAAGTTTTGCATGCTTGGTTGTCCAGTCAGTTGCCTTCTCGTACTGGTGCGCTACTGACAATAATCGCGCCTCATCCAGTTGTTTGCCCATCAATTGCACGCCAACCGGCAAGCCGCCCACAAAGCCCGCTGGAACGGACAGAGCCGGAATGCCGGCAAGCGCTGCGGTTGCCATAAAAATATCTTCCAAATACATCCCAAGCGGGTCATCTGCCTTTTCGCCGAGCTTGATTGCGGGATGCGGAGATACCGGGGTCAGCAGGATATCAACTTCATTCAAAACCTTATGCACTTCATCAGCAATGATGGTGCGCACCTTTTGGGCTTTTTTGTAGTAGGCATCATAGTACCCGGAAGAAAGCGCATACGTGCCCAGCATGATTCTGCGCTTTGCTTCGGGCCCGAAGTTCTCGCCCCGCGTTTTGGTGTACACCTCCATGAGGGTATTGGCTTTCTCGGATCTCGCGCTATAGCGGATGCCGTCAAACCTGCCTAAATTTGAGCTGATTTCAGAGGGAGTGATGATGTAGTACACCGGCACCGCGTATTTTGTGTGCGGCAAAGACACGTGCTTGATTTCTGCTCCCAGTTTTTCAAATTGGCCGATAGCCTGGCTCACCACCTCTTCTGAAGCGTCCTTTGAGCCTACAAAAAATTCTTTTGGCAAGCCGATTTTCAAACCTTTGATTGATTGTTCCAGTTTTGACCCATAATCATCCGCTGCTTGAGGCAGGCTGGTTGCATCATGGCTCAAATCATGGCCCGCTAACAGTGACAGCAACAATGCCATGTCTTCGGCGGTTTTCGCAAAAATCCCGGGCGTGTCTGTTGAGCTGGTCATGGATATGATGCCATGCCGCGAAATCCTGCCATACGTGGGCCGCAAACCATAGAGATTGCACCACCCTGCTGGCTGGCGCGTGGAGCCGCCCGTATCCGTGCCCAGGGCGGCAAGGCAAAAACCCGCGGCAACAGCAGCCGAGGAACCGCCGGATGAGCCCCCAGGAGAGCGCGAAAAGTCCCACGGATTGTGCGAAGGCCCGAACGCGGAGTTTTCCGTGGAAGCGCCGTGCGCAAACTCATCGCAGTTCACCTTGCCGACAATGATGGCTCCGGCTTCTTTGAGCCTGGTGACGACGGTTGCGTCATGCGCTGGCACAAAATGTTCCAAAATTTTTGATGCCGCGGTGGTACGAAGCCCTCGGGTTGCGATAATATCTTTCACGGCAACCGGCATTCCCTCCAGAGCGCCTAAAGGCTCCTTGTTCTTGATCTTCCGGTCAACTTCTTCTGCCTGCGCGAGCGCGGCCTCCTCGTTCAAAGACAAAAACGCGTGCACATCACCGTCGTGCGTGCGGATCCTGTCAAAGCACGCGCTCACCAAATCCGCGCACGAAAACTCCTGCCTTTGTAAAGCTTGCAGGGTATCCTTAATACTGTTTTTTTGAATATCAATTCTCATGTCCTAACTGTTCAAAAAAGAGGTGCAGGTTGACAAATTATGCAGGTATGCTATACTACGAATCAACAAGGGCAAATGCGTAAGTCCAGGTGTGATCAGGCTGCCGTATGGCGGCCTAACCGGTGTTCCGCTCTGCGGAACCGACGGATCCCCTGGGTGCGTTTGCTTCTTGTTGTATAGTGCGCCAGTCCACTTTTTCCTCTAACGCAATCTTTGGCTGAAGCAGCATCAGGAGTTCCTTATCATCGCGGTTGTACGCCCGATACAGGGCACCTGCCACAAAATCAGCAATCATCAAGCCAGGTACTCGCTCGCTCTCTTTAAAATCGACGTGCCCTGCGTTCTCATCTCCAATGCGCTCTCGGAGCGCGCGAACGAGTTTTTCGGCGTCCCGCGCCTTGGTGTATTTCTTGTCAATGATGACCTTGCCCCATCCGGCTCTGGTGAAGCCGTACGCGAGTAGGGGCGAGAGCGCCGCGCCGTAGTTTTCCGGCGTGTCCGCGATGCGACGGCCTGCTTTGTCTATAATCCATGCGTAAATCGCAATATCTTTTTGCACTAATTTCTGAATGATGTAGCGGGCAACGCGCGCTTCCACTCTGCTGAATTTAAGTTCCGAAACCTGCTTTTTCCTCTTGCCGAGCACTGACGTCCGCGCTCGTTTGAGTATACGCCCAAATTCTTTTGGCGACATACTGGTAATAATCGCGACAATAAAGAACTGGTTTGTATCGGCTAGACTCGCGGCTTCGTCTACGTAAGCGTACAGCACGGGCATACCGCATGGTTCACTCAAACACTGCCTTAACTTTTACAAATCCCTTTTCGTGCTCCGGCGCGAGCCCCACCAGCTCACCGGGTTCATCGCACGCATCAACTTTGTCCTCGCGCATCACATTGGACAAACCCGTAACCTGGGACGTGACAGCCGCGTTCTCGGTGTCAACTTCCCCTAATTGCCCCACGTAATCCAAAATAGCCGAGAGCTGCTCGGCATACTGCGCCACCTCATCCTCAGAGAGTTCCAGGCGGGCGAGGGAAGCGATTTTTTTGACTTCTTCTGATGAAATCGCGTCTGCCATACAGATTAAAGTATAGCAGAACCGAGTCTAAAATCAAACCCTATAGCATCTTGAGAAACGCCTGCTCGTCTATTGTCTTTATGCCGAGTTTTTCCGCCTTATCCAGCTTTGACCCCGGATTCTCGCCCAAGACTACGTAATCGGTTTCTTTGCTGACAGATGACGATACGTCCCCGCCGAGCAGACGGATTTTTTGTTTGCCTTCGTCGCGGGTGAGCGAATCAAGTGTTCCGGTGAGCACAAACGTTTTGCCTGCAAGTTTTTTTGATACTAACTTGACGGTTTTGACGGTAACTCCGTTTTTGATGATGCGCTCAATAAGCTCGCGGTGCGCGTCATCTTTGAAGTATTCGGCAATTGATTTGGTGACTACGCTGCCGACATCCGGGACTTCTGCAAGCGCTTCTTCTGTTGCGCGCATGACTGCCTCTAGTGACCCGAAATGCAATGCCAGAGCCTGGGCCGTTTCCTCGCCCACGTGGCGGATGCCCAAAGCATAGATGAACCTACCAAGGTCAACCTCGCGCGCCGCATCAATCGCCTTAGTGACGTTTTGGCTGGATTTCACGTCAAACCGCTCAAGCTCTTGCAGCTCTCCCTG
>CAYIMZ010000042.1:0-4862 GCA_964364695.1 uncultured Gammaproteobacteria bacterium
TGATGATGGCAATGGACATCTTAATGGCGGGAGAAATGCTCTCTCCTTCGTATTCTCCTTCTTTGGTTTTCTCGCGCCGCCGCTTACGCTGGTACTCGCGCTGGTAAGCCCGCTGCTTTGATTTGCTTGAGAATGGCATGTACTGTAGTATACCAAAATTCGCTCCAACAGGCTATGTTGCTTGTTGGCGTTCGGGGGTGTACATTTCAACCACTAGAGATTACTCGGCAGCACGCTGAACTGCGTGGTTGTGTATGGGGTGTAGGTGATGGTACCTCCTCCGTCAGCTATGGCCGCATCGTGGGTATTGTCAAAATCAGGATCAGCCGTTGTCGGACCGTTGGCATCACCCCACCAGTTGTCCGTGGCAGTTAAAGTTTCGTTGTCCCCGTATTGGAGACCTGCTTTGGTGGAGCCTGACGTTCCATTGTTGGTATAGAAATTGTTACCGGTAATAGTAACACTACCCTCGGTGGACTCGGCAGCAACACTGACGCCGCGGGTGTTGCCCGTAAAGGTTGAACCCTGAATGCTTGCAGTAGCCTGGGAAGTCACACCAACCCCTACGTCTCCATGATTCCTAATGATGCTATCCACAATAGTCAGGCTCGCAGTACTGCCTCCCACTACAATACCGTGGCTCAGGCCGTACTCAATTATAGAGGAATTGATGTTGGCGCTTGACCCACTCGAAACCGTTATCATGAATGACGCAGGAGTAAAGGCACCATATCTGACAATGGCATGGTCAAAATCAAGCGATCCGCCCGAACCTGTTATAATTCTGCCCCAGTCCCCAGCCGACGCAGAGCCATCGCTCGTTGCGGTCGCTCCCCCATATGTGTCGTCATCCCGTGATGTAATCACTGCACCATTAATACTATCTGAAGCAGAACCCAGCTTCAGTGTTCCGTTGACTGTAATAGAACAGGTGAGGGCAGAAACATTGCAGCCGGTTGAACCCAAATCAGTATTCATCTTAATAACCGCGCCCGGCTCAACAATGAGCGTAACACCAGATGGAACTGTGAAATTCCTATCCACAAAGTAAGGACCTGTCGAAGAAGCTAGTGTATAAGTCGGTCCAGGGACATTGTCGCCCGCGAACGCGAGCGTGGTGTAACTTGCGCCCCCTGCCTGCCAGGTACGCGTGTCCGGAGAATTAGAGACTCCTGAATCTTCAACCCCGTTGTTGGTCCTGACCGCAAAGTGGTACGTGGTGCTCGCGGTGAGTCCGGTCACATTAAAGGTCTGGACCGTGCTCGGGGTGGCGGAGGGTGTGGGCTCGCCCGCAGCCTGCGACGCGCTGGCCCAGTTCGCGCTGGTAATGGCGCCTGCGCTTGAGTAACGCACGTCGTACGTTGCCGCGGTTGTGGTTGCGAGGTTCGCGGTCTTTGGCGCGGTCCAGTACAAGCGCACGGACGAATCAGACGTATAGATGTACTGGAACGTAAGGCCCGTGATGGTGCGCGGAATAGTGGTGTTCACGCTGTTTAAACCACCTGGAGTGCCTTTAATACTATTGCCGAGCGCGTCTTGACCGTTTGCGAGCGTCTCGTCATTGGTCGCCCAGTTATCGGGGTCAGTACCGCTCGCGGTCGGGTCAAGCCGCTCCATAGTTGCCTTGGTACTTGCGTTTCCTCCGAACGCCACCAACGCAACCGTCGTTGAGCCAACCCTGTCAATGAGTGAATCGAAGCTGTTCCGCAGGCTCAATCGGTCATAATTACCGTCAGTAAGCGCGCCAGTGTAGATTACGTTTTCTGAAACATCCGATATCGTGGTGCTCGCAGTACGCTCCAGCACAAAGTAGCTCTTTGCCGCAATGGTGCCGGAGAGTGTTATGCTCGGAGTCCCGTCGTCAGCTTTGAGTGTCCAACCGGCAAGGTTGATTTCCGTTGAGCTCGCGTTGTAGAGCTCCATCCACTCATCGTTCCCGGTCGCTGCGGTTCCCATCCACGCGATTTCGTTGATGACCACGTCATAGGTGGGCACAAGCTCCAGGGTCAAACTGAAGCTGACGGTATTTGATGAGTCCCCGTCTGCTTCGCTTGACCGCAAACTGAACGAGTTCGCGCCCTCGGAAAGCGTAAACTGCTGCGACCAGCTGCCCCCAACGCCAATGGTCGTTGTTGCGGTTGTTGACGTCTCTGACAGGGTGATGACCAGGGTATCGTTCGCGTCTCCGGTTCCTGCGAGCGTAATTTGCACGCCATCAACCCCGGTATCCGCATCATCCCCGCTGCCGAGCGTTTCCCCGTTTGTGTGCGACGTTTCTGCCGGGTTGCTCGGTACCGAAAGGTTAAGGTACGTGCTGGTATCAGCCTCTTCAGGATACTCTTCCCAGTTGCCTTCCGGATCTTTTGCGCGGCTGCGGAACTTGTACGTCTTCTCGTCGCTCCCGGTGAACAAAGACGAGAGCAGCACGGTTTCGGCAAGCCAGCTTGTCCAGTCCCCTGAATCAACTTGGTACTGCACGTCAAAACGCAAGGTGATGCTGCCGCGCCGGTTGTCCTGGCCTTCCCAGGCAACCGTAAAATCCGCGCTCGTCGTGGTTGCCGCAAGCGCGGTTACCGACGACTGGGGCGGGGTACTGTCCGGCGCGTGAATCACGATGACATCAGATGATTTTTTTTCTTCCTCCTCTGTTTCTACCACGGGTTGGGCCGCCTGCGAAGGTTCTGTGGTCTCCTCGGAAGCCACGGGCTCAACAACGGGTACACTCTCGGGCGCTTGCTCTGCGGTGTTCTCCTGCTCAACCTCGGGCTCTTGGGCGACCACCTCTTCTGTGACAGGCTCAACGGCTGGTTCAGCAGGCTCGGGTTCGGGAATAGTCTCGCTGAGAAAGGATTCGGTAAGCGGCAACTCTTCGGAAAGCGCGCTCTCGCCCGCCACCCGCGGGCTTGCTGCAGGCACGTCTTGCGCCGCGAGCTGGCCCTGGTTCCATCCAAAGAGCAGTGCGGCCAGCCGCGAAAATCCGTCTTTGATCCAGTCTACAATGGCAATAATCTTCTCCTGCACCCAATCAATCACGCGTTCGTACACCGGCTTGCCCAAGGTTTCTTCGCTGCCCGCGCCCTGGGCAAACGCGCCAGACACGGACCAGACGAGCGCAAGGCACAAGAGCGCTGTTGCAAGCAGCCTGCCAGCAACAAAAAGCCCGGTCCTCAACATGATTTGGGCTCTGGATTGTTCCTTCTTCGCGGGCATGTTCTTTACATCTTCTCCGGCGCTCTGATGCCGAGAACCTCCAAACCATTCCGCAGCACAATCTGCACTGCCCGGATGAGCGCCAAGCGGGCATGCTTGAGTTCTTCTGATTCCGCCTTGAGCACGCTGTGGCTGTGGTAGAACGTGCTGAATGAGTGTGCGAGCTCAATCAGATACGTGCACACAAGGCTCGGGTTGTACCCGGATGCGGCATCCGCAAGCATGTTCGGAAACTGTAGGAGTTTCAATGCCAGAGCTTTCTCTTCCGGCGCTTTGAGCAAGCCAAAATCAATGTCGCGGGGAGCAAGCGCTGTCTCTTCGGAGAGGATGCTTGAAATGCGCGCGTGCGCGTACTGCACGTACGGCCCGGTTGAGCCCTCAAAGCTGATGGCTTCGCGGGGATTGTACCTGATTGACTGTGTTGGAGTCACGCGCAAGAGGAAAAACTTTAAGGCGCCCATGCCGATGGTGTCCGCGCGCTCCTCCACAACGCTCGCCGCCAAATCCGGAAACCGCTTTCTGACTTCCTCTGCCGCCAGTGTTTTGACTTCAGCGATAATGTCATCCGCATCAACCACCTTGCCCTCCCTGGACTTCATCTTGCCTTCCGGAAGGAACACGAGGCCATACGAGAGGTGGTGCAGATTATCGGCCCACTCGTATCCGAGCTTTTTTAAAATCACGAACAAGACCTTAAAGTGGTACTCCTGCTCATGGCCAACCACGTACACCAGACGCTCAAACCCGAACTCTTTCTGGCGCGACACTGCCAAACCCAGGTCCTGCGTGATGTAGACCGAAGTGCCGTCTGTGCGCCGCACCAGCTTTTTATCAAGCCCCGCATCCGTAAGGTCAATCCAGATGGCCCCGCCTTCTTCAAAAAACACGCCCTGTTTCAGCCCCTCATCAATAATCTTCTTGCCCAGCAGGTAAGTCTCGCTCTCGTAGTAGTCCTTGTCAAACTCGCTCCCCAAAGCCTGGTACGTTTCTCTGAATCCCGCGTACACCCACTCATTCATCTGCTTCCACAGCTCTTTGACTTCACGGTCCCCTGCTTCCCACTTGCGCAGCATCTCCTGTGCCTGCTGGCCTATCTCTGATTCACCGAAAAATTCCTGCCGCCGCTTGGCGGCATCCTCTTTTGATAACCCGGGCACTTCGGGATTGCTCTCTAAAAACGCCTGCCACTCTCGCTCAAACTCCTGCTCAAACATAACGTAGAATCTGCCGACAAAGTGGTCGCCCTTTTCTCCGGCTGACTCCGGTGTTTGGCCCTCGCCCCACTTCTGGTACGCGAGCATGGACTTGATGATGTGGATGCCGCGGTCGTTGATAATCTGCACCCTGGTGACGCGGCTGCCTTGTGACGACAGGAGGCGGGAGAAGGACATGCCGAGCACGTTGTTGCGCACGTGCCCGAGGTGCAGCGGCTTGTTGGTATTGGGAGACGAGTACTCAAGCAGGAGTTTCTCTTTGCGCGTTTTTGATTCGCCGTAGTGTTTGTCCTGCCGCACGATATCCGACACCGCCTCTTGCACGAGCGGGCCCGGCGCAACCGTGATGTTGAGGTACCCGGCAATTGCTTCTGCCGTGGTGATGGATTCGTGCTTGATTGCGCGCGCGAGCTTCTCGGCAATGTCCTGCGGAGCGCT
>CAYIMZ010000043.1:0-4803 GCA_964364695.1 uncultured Gammaproteobacteria bacterium
CTTGATGAGGCCGGACATGGCCCGCCCGAGCTCTCGGCGCTTTTCGGGATCTCCGAGGAGCTCGCGCGCGCGCCGCACCACAGCCTCGTCCAGCTGGTCCTGCCGGTACACGAGAGCCGCGCGCTCGCGCAAACAGTGGAACGCGTTGTCTTCCTGGTGCGTGCCAGGCATGGGGATGATGATGGCCGCCTTGGCGAGGCGCGAGAGCTCGGTGATGGTTCCGATGCCCGCCCGCGCGATGACGAGGTCAGCCCCTGCCATGGCAGAGAGCATGAGCGGCCCCAAGAATTCGGTCTGGTGGTAGCGCTCGTGCGTTTTGGTTCCATCCATCTTGCCCTTTCCCGTAATGTGGATCACCTCTGCCCCGGCCGTGAGCGCTGCGAGGTGCTTCCACACCCACGCGTTGAGCGCGCCCGCCCCGCTTGAGCCGCCCGTGACGAGAAGCACGGGCAACGTCGCCGCGAGCCCGAACTCCCCGCGCGCCCGCTCCGGGCTGGCTTCGGCGAGCGCGTCCCTCTCCGGGTTGCCGATCCACTCGGTTTTCCCCTTTGGAAAATCATCCAGAGATTTCTTAAAACTCACCGTGATGCGGGTTGCGAACGGCGCGCACAGCCTGTTGGAGAGCGTGGGCCGCACGTCCTGCTGGTGGATGATGATTTTTTTTCCCAGGAGCCAGCCTGCCCACACCATGGGCACGGAGACGAACGAGCCCGCGCCGATGATGAGGCGCGGCTTTTCCACCATCACAATGAGGAGGCTCCGCAGGAACGCGAGCGCGAAAAAGAGCGGGTCAACGAGCACGCGGAGCGAAAAGTACCGGCGCAGCTTAATGGCGGGCACCCACTCGTACCCAATGCCCAACCGTCCCACAGCCGGCCGCTCAATGCCGGACTTGGTGCCCACCCAGAACCAGCTCCAGTTTTTGCGCTGCGCCTTTGCCTCTTCGTAGATTGCGATGAGCGGGTTCACGCTTCCCAGCGTTCCCCCGCCCGCGAGCAGAATTCTCATACTATGCGCGGTTCATCTTAGAAATATTCATGAGGATGCCGATTGCCACAAGGGTCACCATGAGAGAACTGCCGCCGTAGGAGACAAGCGGCAGCGTGAGGCCCGTGAGCGGCAGCACCCCGAGCATGGCGCCGATGTTGATGAACGCCTGCAGCACGACCCAGCTCCCGATGCCGAACGCAACCAGCTTGCCGAACCCGTCGCTCGCGGCGCGCGAGATGCGCATGGCCCGCCAGAAAAAGAGCGCGAACAGCACGAGCACGAGCATGCTCCCCGCAAATCCGAGCTCCTCGGCTATCACCGCGAAAATGGAGTCCCCGGTGACCTCGGGCAGATACAAAAACTTCTGCCTTGAGTGCCCGAGCCCCAAACCCGTGAGTCCGCCCGAGCCGACCGCGAGGATCGCCTGGGTGATGTGGTACCCGGCTCCCTGCGGGTCAGCCGAGGGATCAAGGAACGCCGTGAACCGCGCGAGCCGGTACGGGGCCGCAGCAATGGCGGCTCCGAGCGCAACTGCGCCCGCGGCGAGGAGCCCCAAGAGGTGCGTGAGATGAGCCCCTCCCACAAAGTACATGGCAACCGCAATAGTACAGATGATGATGAGAGTCCCGAGGTCCGGCTGGCTCAAAATGAGGAACGCGATTGAGCCGAGCACAATGGTGAGCGGCAGGAGCCCCGTGTAAAAATCGCGGATCCCTGCCCTGCCCCGTTCCGAAAGCCAGGCCGCGAGGTACAGGATGAGCGTGAGCTTGACGAGCTCGCTCGGCTGGAACGAGAACGGCCCGAGGTTAAGCCAACGCTGCGCGCCCTGGCCCGATATCCCGATCCCCGGAACGAGCACGAGTATGAGGAGCCCCACAGAGCCGATCAGAAACAGGAACGACCAGCGCTGCCAGAACCTGTAGTTAATGCGGTACGCCGCGTACGCGGCAATGAGCCCGAGCGCCAAAGCGACAAGCTGGCGCTTGATGAAGAAGTTCGCGTCGCCAAACCGCTCAATGCCCACGGCCACGGACGCGGAAAAGAGCATGATCAACCCGAACACGAGAATGGCCCCGCTCGCCGCGAGGAGAGCGGGGTCCAGGTTGCTCTTGGAAGCTTGCTTGTGGTCGCGCATGGCCGTCATACGCGCGATACTGCTTTGATAAACGCGTCACCGCGCGCGAACTCGTGCGGCCACATATTAAAACTTGCCGCTGCCGGAGAAAACAGTATGATGTCCCCTTTCGCGGCTCCATCTGCCGCTTTTTTGACCAAAACGCCAAGATCATTATGCCCGGCGCTCAACTTCTTGAATCCCCGGAGCGCCCGCTTCTGCTTGGCGCTCGCATCGCCCGCCAAAAGATGCACCTGCTTGCAGTATGTTTTGACGCGCCGCGCCCATTCAGCGAACACAAGCTTTTTATCCGCGCCGCCGGCAATGAGGATAACCCCCCCGTTCCCCCCTTTACCAAGGGGGGGATGAAAGGGGGGTCGCGCGCCGAACTTTGACCTCGCGCCGAACCGCGCGAGGGCCGCAATGCCCGCTTCCGGAGTGGTTGCCGTGGTGTCGTTCACGTAGGTAATGCCGCCTTTTTTTGCTATGACCTCTTGGCGTCCCGAAAGCACGGGAGGATGCGCAAGCACGGCCTTGATGTCCCGCATGGAAACGCCGCAAAGTTTTGCCGCAGTGATTGCGGCCGCCGCGTTCTCAAGGTTATGCTCCCCAAAGAGCCCGGACCCTTTCACGAGCGGCCGGAAATCTTTTTTTGAAAAAAACACGACCCTTGAGCCGGCTTCAGATGACCACTGCGAGAGCAGCTGGTCATCCCTGTTCAGCACGAGGAAGTGTCCGGCGGATTGGTGCCTGAAAATCTCTTTTTTTGAACGGTAGTAGTGCGCGAGGCTTGCGTACCTGTTCAGGTGGTCCGGCAGCAGGTTTGTGACAACCGCGATCTCGGGCGCGGCCCGCACGATGTTGAGGCCCTCCAGCTGCCAGCTGGAGAGCTCCAGCACCACGAGGTGCGCACGCGTGGCGCGGTCCACAACGTCCAGCATGAACGCGGTTGCGATGTTGCCAGCCAGAATGGTGCGTGGATTTTTAGCCTTGCACATGGCCGCAATCAGGCTCGCGGTTGTTGATTTGCCGCGCGTGCCCGTAACCGCGATCACCGGTGCGCGGCAGCGGTCAAAAAACAGGCTCGCCTCATTGTACACGGGCTTGTTGAGGCGCCGCGCGAGCTGCAAATACTTTGATTCCTTGGGCACGCCCGGGTTGTATACCACGTAATCAGCCCAGCGCACGTCGCCCTCGCGGTGGCGGCCAAGCACGTAGGTGATGCCCCCCCGCTGTGCCAGCGCGTGCAAAGACGGCTCCAAAAGCTTCCTGCCGCGCAGGTCTGAAACAATCAGTTTCGCGCCGTGCCTATGGAGCCAGGCTGCGGTCGCTGCTCCTCCGCCGTGCAAACCCAAACCCAGGAGCAGGATCTTTTTGCCCGCAATGGGAATCATACCAGTACCGTATCAATCAAAAACAGCACCACCCCCGCCGCCGCGGTGACGCCCGAAATCACCCAGAACCGCATCACGATTTTCGGCTCGCTCCAGCCGATGGCCTCAAAGTGGTGGTGGATCGGGGTTGATATGAAGAGCTTTCTGCCGAACCCTTTCTTCGCAATTGTCTGGATGATGACCGAGCCTGACTCTATCACGAACAGCAAGCCCACCACCGGCAAAAACAAGGCTGTGTTCGTGAGCATGGCCACAATGCCGAGCGTGACCCCGAGGCCCATGGCTCCGGTGTCGCCCATAAAGAACCGCGCCGGGTTGATGTTGAACCACAAGAACGCGAGGAGCGAGCCCACGATGGCCGCGCAGAACGCGGCGAGCTCAAACCGGCCCGAGATGAACGCCATGGTGCCGAAACTCCCAAAAGCGGCGAGCAGCAGTCCTCCGGCCAAGCCGTCCAAGCCGTCCGTCTCGTTCACCGAGAACGCGGTTGCCACGATGATGAACACGAAAATGGGCACGTACCACCACCCTATCTCAAAGCTGCCAAAAAACGGGATGTGGAGCAGGTCCCACTCAAGCTTTACGAAAAACCACCACGAGCCCGCCAGGGCAATGGCGGTGTAGATGAGCAAGCGGTGCCACACGGACAAACCGCCCTTGAACCTCCCCGAAGCGCGGATGTTGAACCAGTCGTCAGCCAGGCCGACGAGCGACGAGGCGACGAGCGCGCCCAGGGGCAGCAGCGTTTCCCCGCGGTCCAGGAAGTTGAACCGGCCGAGTTGGGAACCCGGAAAAAATTTTTCAGCGTAAAAGAACGCGAGCGCGAGCAGCAGCACCGTCACCCACACGAGCACTCCGCCCATGGTGGGGGTGCCTGCCTTTTTCCGGTGCATCCTCGCGAACACGGGCGCATCGGCGCTGTCGCGGATTGCCTTGCCCAGCTTGTACTTGTACAAAAAGTGCGTTAACAGCGGGGTCATAGCGAACGCAATCACGAACCCGAGCGTTGCGAGTATGAAAATCTTGATCACCGGGAACAGCGCGGGCGCATCCATACTACGAGAGCCCTTTCAGCACAGCTAACACGAGTGAAACGAGCAGCACGAGCTCCATCAAAAACGTCAAGCCCATGAGTACGGCCTGCCACAGCCTGCTCGCTAAAAACGCGGTCCGCGCCACCATGAGGTTCACCGCGAGGATCACGGCGCCAAGCGTGGGGAACAGAAATAAATCATACTTGGGCCCGAACCGGTCCAAGCCGAAGTAAATGGTGTAGTGCAAAGGCACAAAGTCCTCGGACACCGA
>CAYIMZ010000044.1:0-4792 GCA_964364695.1 uncultured Gammaproteobacteria bacterium
GGGGGAGAACCATGTTAGTGAACCAGTAGCTCCGCCGCCCGGCGCGGCTCGGCCATAATCTCTTTGACGATCTTTTCCATCTTCATTGCGCGCGAGCCTTTGACGAGCGCCACGTCCCCTTTTTCCATGCGGCCCTGGACGAACAGGCCAGCCTCCTGCGTGTTTCCGAATTCAAACACGCGCGCATCAGTCATGCCTGCCTCGCGCGCGCCCCGCGCGATATCCCGCGCTCTCTCGCCTACCGCAACCAAGACGCCAATTCCCAAAGACGCAACCAGCGCGCCGATCTTCCGGTGCTCATCCTCGCTCAAAGCGCCGAGCTCCAGCATGTCTCCGAGCACCGCAAACACAGCGCCATGGCCGTGCAGGCCAGCAACCGCTGCGAGCGCGGCAGCCGCAGAAGCCGGAGACGAATTGTACGTATCATCAATAATGGTGGTGCGCTTGATGCCCGGCAATACCCGCATCCTGCCCGGCTCAAGCGCAAGGTTCGCAAGCCCTTCGCTAACCTCAATCATGTTCACTCCCAGAATTCCGGCCACGCTTGCCGCGGCAAGCGCTGGGTAGGCCCAGTGCTCGCCCAAAATGTTTTTGATGAGCACGGGCGTGACTGACCCGGCCGAGTGAACCTTGAATGACATGCCGGCAATGCCGGTCTCGTTATCATTAGTTTCGGAAACGCGGATGTCGGATGTGAACACGTCAACCCTTTCCCGCTCGGATAATGAATACGCAACCTTTTGCGCGCCTGACTTTTCCGCGAGCTTCACCACCTCCGGGTCGTCATGGTTAACCACAATCCACCCCGCAGATCCAACCGCGGCAAACAGGGCGCCTTTTTCCCCGGCAACTCCGGCAATGTCCTTAAACTGTTCGGTATGGGCCGCGGAAATTGCCGTGATGATGGCAATGTCCGGGGGTACCACGGCCACGAGCGCCTCAATATCCCCGGGTTTGTCCGCGCCCATCTCAAGCACCAACACCTTGGGGTAATTGAGCGTGCGAAAAAGCAGGCTCCCTGCGCGCAAAAACACGGCACACCATTTGATGGGCGACTTGCCGGGTTTCCAGCCGATGTCCAGCACCGTAAGCGGCAAGCCGATTTCCGTATTGAAATTACCTCGGCTCCGGCGGGCACGGAACTTATTTTTGAGCGCTTGGTACACCGCTTCCTTGGTTGCGGTCTTTCCCACGCTGCCGGTGACGGCAATGATGGTGGGCCGGTACTTTTTGATGACCCGCCGCGTGAGTGAGTGGAGAATGCTGACAAACAATTGTCTCATAGTGTTTCATCGGGCGGAACCTCGTAGTACTGCAGGATAAACTTCGCAATGTCGCCGAACAGGGGCGCCGCAGTTGATGACGCAAACCTTCCGTTCTGCGGGGCATCCAGCTTGATGAGCATGGCAAACCGCGGCGAATCAACCGGGCCGTAGCCCGCGAACGAGTGCGTGGTGCGGCTGCCGTAGACCCCTCCCTCCGCTATCTGGGCTGTGCCGGTTTTCCCGGCAATGTAGTAGCCCTCTACCCCGCCGTGGTTATCGTACCCCTCGCGGACCACGGACACGAGCATGCCGCTAATGATAGCCGAGGTGCGCGCGCTCACTACAGGTCCGACAACCGTAGGCTCGGTGCGGCTGACCGCCTCGCCGTTGCGCCGCTTTTCGGCTATAATATGGGGTTTCATCAGTGTACCACCATTTGCCAGAGCTGCATATGCCATCACAATCTGGAGGGGCGTGGTGGTGATGCCCTGGCCGAACGAGGCGGTCGCGGCCCAGATGTCTCCGCGCTTTTCAAGAGACGCAATGTTTCCGGAGAGCTCGTTGGGCAGCTCAATGTCCGTGGTTGCGCCAAACCCGAACTTCTCCACGTACTCGCGGAACGTGTCCGAGCCGATTGACTGCTGGCTGAACACCGCGCCCGTGTTCAGAGACTGCTCAAGCACGGCAATCATGTTCACCTCACCGCGGCCTTGGCCGTCAAAGTTGTTCAAGCGGTGCTCCCCGACCACCACGAACCCTTCGTCCACGTACGTGGTCTGCGGGGTGAGCGCTTCCTCATTCAAGGCCGCGGCCATGGTGAACGGCTTAAAAATGGAACCCGGCTCATAGGCCGCGGCAACCGCCCCGTTCAAGTACACGCCAATGTCCGGAACCGAGCTATAGTCATTGGGGTCAAACCCGGGAACCGCGCACATCACGAGCACGTTTCCGCTTTTCGGATCCACCACAATGGCAGTGCCGCCCGAAGCGGCCACTTGGGTTACGCGCTCGCTCAATTTTGCGCACGCGTAGGCCTGCAGAGTCCTGTCTATGGTGAGGATGAGGTCAATGCCGCTTTCAGGCTCAACGCGCTTGGTCGCGGCAGTCTGCAAGAGGGTGCCGGACGAGTCTGTGGCGCCCTCAACAAAACCGTCTTTCCCGGCAAGGGAATCCTCAAAGAGCCCCTCAAGCCCGTACTGCCCGCGGTACTCTTCATCTTGCACGCCCACAAAGCCGGTCACATGGGCGAGCAAGCCTCCCTCCGGGTAAAAGCGCCACTCTTCGGGCTCCCACGCAAGCCCGGGCAGAGCGAGCGCCTCAAACGGGGCGAGTTCCTCGCGGGTGAGCTTGTGCAGCAGCGGCTCGTAGATGTCGTTGGGCTTGTTGATTCGGTAGCGCAGCGTCTCCTCGGAAAGGCCGTACGGCTCAATGAGCGGCATGAGTACCGCGACAGCCGCCTCCGGGTCTGCAATGTCCTGCGGCACAAGGTAGAGCTGGTCAAAGGCCCGGTTCGTGGCAACCGGGTACAGCGTATCGGACGCGTGCTCGGTGATCATGATGTTCCCGCGCGCGGCAAGAAGCGGGCGCACGGTGCCGTGCTGCCGCTCGGCGCGCTCCGAGAGCTCGGCGGCGCGCAGAATCTGCAAATCCGCGAGCCGGTACGCAAGCAGGCCGCCGAATATAAAAACAACCCCAATCATTACAGTGAGGCGCACGGGCGAAACCGGAGCGTGTACGCTATGGCGAGAGCGGGGAACCATACGCGGCAACCGTGCTGAATCCCAGGTGCACGTACGTAACCTCCTCCGGAGCTTGGAGCGCCAATTTTTCGGCGCGGCTTGCGACCTCTGCGAGCGAGCGCACCTTTGAGAGCTGCCAGTTCAAATCGCGGATGTCGCCCGAAAGCGCGGCGCGCTTCTCCTCCAGCTCGCGGATGGAAAACGCGTGCTGCGCCCCCTGGTTCTGCTGCCACACGTAGGCAATCGCGAATCCGACCAGGAGCGCCACAAGGACACTGTGCCATTTCACGAGGTGTGCGTTGTACGAACGGGAGTAGTGCATGGGCAGGCGAGGGCGGGGGGTGGTTACGTTTTCTCAATAATCCGCAACTTCGCGCTCCGCGACGGCTTATTGCGGAGCACCTCGGCGCGGGTTGGCTTGATTACTTTTTTGTTCACCAGCGTGATGGGGGGGTGTTCTAGCCGGGAGAGGTCCTTAAAAAAGAATTTCAAGATGCGGTCTTCCAGAGAGTGGAACGAGAGCACTGCCATGCGGCCGCCGGGCGCGAGTAACGAAACCAGCTCGGGCAGCGCGGCCGTAAGGTTCTCGAGTTCGCCGTTGGTAGCTATGCGCAGAGCCTGGAAAATGCGGGTAGCAGGGTGTATGCGGTATCTACCGCGCCCTCCGGCTCCGCGCACAACTACGTCTGCCAGTTCTCGAGTGGTGTTGATGGGCGCGCGCTTGCGCGCAGCGGCTATTGCCTGTGCTGCGCGAGCGGCGTGCCGCTCTTCACCATATTCGGTGAATATGTGTTCCAGAGACTTCTCTGGCCAGGTGTTCACGACCGCGTGCGCGGTGAGCGAACCCTGGTCAGAGAACCTCATGTCTAACGGTCCCTCAAGGTTGAAACTAAATCCTCTATCGGGGTCTTTGAGTTGATCGTAAGATAAGCCCAAATCCAGTAGTATAGCGCTAACCTTAGAAAATCGTTGTTCATACGCAATGCGTTTTGTTTCGGTATAGTTTGCCTGCTTGAATATGACCCTCGGCGCTTCCCCCTCCTTTGACCTCAAGGAGGGGGCGAGGGGGTGGTTGTACTTGGCAAGGCGCGCCTTTGAGCGCCGAATTGCGTCAGCGTCCCAATCAATGGCGAGCAAGCGTCCGTCCGGGGCCGTTGCTTCCAAGATTGCTTCGGCATGTCCCCCGCCGCCGACTGTTGCGTCTATGGCAGAATCGCCAGGTTTGAGGCGCAACCCATCAATCACCTCCGAGAGCATCACCGGAACTTGTAGTGATAAAGCCATGGTATCAAAAAGGAGCTCTTAAAGGCTCCGCTAAAAAACAATGCAAAACATATGCTTTCAGACGTCACCCTGAACTTGTTTCAGGGTCTTATGTTGTTTTGTTTTTGTTTTTCGGCGTAAAGCCTTTTGGTCATGCTGCGAGCTGCCCCGCGGCATGATTGAAAGGCGCTACACTCCGAGCTCTTCCGCGATTTTCACGGAATCTTTTTCTGTTGCAGCCTTGTACTTTTCCCAGGAAGCGGTGTCCCACACTTCCAGGCGGTTGTGCAAGCCCGCAATGGTGGTGTCCTTCTTGATGCCCGCGAACCTGCGCAGGTACTCGGGGATCAGGATGCGGCCCTGGCTGTCCAGCGACACGTCCATTGCTCCGGCGAGCATCAAGCGGCTGAATGCGCGCGACGCGCCGTGCGACAGCGGGAGGTCTGAAAGCCTCTCTACGAGCTTTTTCCACTCGTTTGGGGTGTACACGAACAAGCAGTTATCAAGCCCGCGCGTCACAATGGC
>CAYIMZ010000045.1:0-4712 GCA_964364695.1 uncultured Gammaproteobacteria bacterium
AGGATTATCATACCGCATTGTCGTAGAAATCATTCACGTCTTCCAGTTCGGAGAGCGCGTCAGCGAGCGTTTCAAATTTCTGCTTGTCCGCTTCGGAGAGGGCCACCGTGTTCTTAGGCACGTACTCAATGTCCGCGAACTCAATGCCCAGGCCCAGCGCCTCCAGGGCTGTCTTGAGCTTTTGGAGGTTCTTGGGGTCAGTGGTCACCATGAGCGTGCGGCCTTCTTCCCTGATGTCGTCCGCGCCCGCGTCAATGGCCGTGAGTTCAATGGCGTCGCGGTTTGCGGCTGTGATGGTTGCGCGTATCACGCCCTTGAGCTCAAAGTTCCACATCACTGACCCGGACTCGCCCAAACTGCCGCCGTGCTTGTTCAGCACGTGCCGCAAGTCAGACACCGCGCGGTTCGTGTTGTCCGTAACCGTCTTGATGATGAGCGCGACCCCAGCCGGGCCGTACCCTTCGTACGTCATTTCCTGCAGAGCGGCTTCGCTGCCGCCGCCCGTGCCGCGCTGAATCGCCCGCGCAATATTGTCTTTGGGCATGTTTACCGCGCGCGCCTGGTCTACTGCAAGCCGCAGTTTTGCGTTGGTTTCCGGGTCGCCTCCGCCCTCGCGCGCAGCAATGGTGATGTTGCGCGAAACGCGCGTGAAAGCAGCGCCTTTCTTGGCGTCTGCCGCCGCTTTCTGGTGCTTGATTGAGTGCCATTTTGAGTGGCCTGACATGGGGGTATGGTATCAAAAAACAGTCAAAAAATCAACCAAAAACAAATGCAAGCTTTTCGCTGATTTTAATGATAACGGTGCTCAAGTGTTGGTTCAGTATGTTGTTCTGTATTACTAAAACAGGCCTAAAGCCAGCCTGTTCGTGCCCTCTCGCAGGATTGAGGTTCGCAAGAAAAATATCCCCCTGCCAAACGTCCATACGCTAGTTGACCGCGGGCTGGATGGCAACCCACTCATCTTCGGTCGGAAGGTCATCAAGCGTAAGTTGCGCCAAATCTTTTGCATCTTGAGCGAGCTTTTCCCGAAGCGTGCTGTCCAGCCCGGTAAGCTTTTGCCTGACAGGCGCTGACCGCAGCGCATTATCAAGAGCGCGCTCTTCAAGCGTATCTATGGACGCCTGTTCATTTTCCACGAAATCCCGATAGAATAAGGTGGTGAGGCCTGAAATCGTGAGGCCCTGTTTGCGCGCCTTCTGGCTCACCTTGTTTTTTAGCGCTTTATCTGTGTGTATAGTTACCTGCGTTTGCATAGTACAGCTATTGTAGCAAAAGAATCATCGATCGGCAATGTTTCGTTTTTGCTTTTTAATGATTTCGTGAATATCTTGCTGAAACTTTTTTTTGGAATAATCCATTGATGTGTCTCCGTTTGCAATTTGATGGAGCCGGTGATTGAGGAATGCGCTTAGTGTTATGCCGAATGTCCGTAACGTGTTCTGAGCGCCCTTTTTTACCTCCGGGGTTGTTTTGAAATTAACGACTGCTGTTTTCATACTTTTGGTTGATTAGTGAGTATGTCAGAAGTATATACAATGTATATACAGGAGTCAAATTGCGCTGGTTGACTTGCGGGATGACTTGAGGTGTGGTTGAATGTTAACAAACTCAACGGAAATAAGGTCATTCACAACATAGGCTTAGAAAAAGGGGAAGCCATGCGTCTCTTCTTCGCGCTTATTGGATTTTCGGCGGCTATCTTCTGTTCTTGTGGTTATACAGTCGTGAAAATTTCGGATACTGAATCTCGTCCTGTGGGGCCACCACCTGGTTGGCCAGTGCAGTATCCCTCATCTCGGTACCTCACTGGCATTGGAGTATCGTCCACCTCCTGGGGTATGTGGGTGGCATTGCAGCGGGCCAGTGATGATGCCCGCGCCGAGATTGCGCGGACTATCGAGTCCCGGGTTGAGAGCAGGCGCGAACTGTTCATGAGGAGCTCCTCCTCGTCGGGGCATCTGGACGACCGGAGCAACCGGATACTGCGAGCTGAAAGCCATAACCTCTCTTCATTTACCCGGGTATCAACGGATCAGATCGTTTCAGGCATTGAGTTTAAGGAAAAGCACCACGATCAGAGCGAGCGCGTTCTGTATGTTCTGGCCGCACTCGACAGAGTTGCCGCATCCGAACGGCTAGAGCGACAGATAAAGGAGTTTGATTATCGGACTGCGCTGTTGCGGGAGCAGGCGCGAAAACAGGAGGGAGCACAGGACCTCCTGGTTGCGGCTCAGTTGTACCGAAAAGCGCTCGGCGCAAGCTTGCAAGCGGATGTCCTGCGGCAACAGGCAAGTGTACTTGATCCACGCTCGGAGAGCCGTACTGATTCAAGATACTCCAGCGCAGAACTCGCGGTTAAGCTGGGGGCGTTGTTGGGAAGCATGGAACTCTCCATCACCGGAAACAGGCTTGGCGCTATTGAAGGCGCAATTCAGCAGGCCATGGCAGGGGCAGGTTTTAGTGTTAGAGAATCATCCGCAAAGTCAACAGGCTTGACTTTGCGGTGTAATCTGAATACAACCTGTTATCCTGTCTTGGACTTGAATAGCAAGCAGGGGTCATATATGTGTCTGCTTTCTTTAGGGGTGAAGATTGTTGACAATAGGACTGGGCGAATTGCGGGGGAGACCATCCTGCTTGCCAACAGCAATGCCGGTAACCAAGCATCAGCCAGAGACAGGGCTTTGCGGCTCTTGCGGAGGGAAGTAAAGGAAAAGCTTCTTGAGGCGTTCTATGAGGCCTTGAGCATCAAGGCGTCTCGGTAGGCGCGGATGAGGGTTGTCCGTCCACGGCTCATTGAATCCAATCTATAGACGACAAGAACACGGCGCATATCAGTTTAACTGACATGCGCCGTCTTTTTTTGCGTGTCCGGGTTACCAGATTGCCTCGGGCTAGTCGAGACTCATGTCCTCCAGCAGCTTCTTGGCGCGCCGCAGACTTTCGAGCTCGTCGGCGGTGCGTCCCTGTGTGCCGAGCGCGAGCATGTTCTGGGCCGCGGCCCTGAGCACATCGCGGGGAACCATGAAGAGCACGTATGTCTCATACCAGTCCCCACTCTGGTTCTCCCAGTGTTCGGTGTGGTACGTTGCCATTTCGCCGCGCAGGAGGCCGCTACCCTTGAGCTTGACGGTAGCGTCGCGTACCACGGCCACGCCCAGCCGGTTGTCCGAGGAGAAGCCGGTCTGGGAGCTCACCTGGCGGACGGCGCGTTCCACAACCAGGCCCACATGGTTCATGGCCGCGGAGTAGGCGTTGATCTCCGCCTCTTCGCGCGACTGCGGCAGTCCGGCGTGCCGGTTGGAGATGCCTACGAACGCCTTGGCTTCCCTGGTGTCTGCCACAGATGGTTCGTCCGGCCACTTTGGCCGATCCGGATCCTTGACCAGCTTGCGCTGGCCGCTGAAGGTCTGCGGCCCACCGCAGCCTGCCACGAGAGCAAGCACGAGCACGGTGGAGATGCCTCTAAAGAACTGCATTTCGGATTCCTCCTTGTGATGGTCTTTAATAAGACCGTGTTTGGGAGCATTCATCTGCCACTGTTTGTGGAGGGGTAATGATAAGCTAATTCGGCCCAGAAAGTCAATAGCGGCTGATTTTTTGCGTGTTACAATTAACGCATCTCATTATTTGACGAAATTATTTGGCAGGTGTAGGCTTAAGCCTTGCTGCACGCAACAGCAGTGTTCTCTAAACAATTCATATGCACATAGGAGGAGTAAAATCATGCGGAGCATAGCTTTGTGGTCATGGATGGGTATTACGCTTTTTCTGGTTGATGTCGGTCAGTGCGACCCGAACGTCATCCACGATGTGGCTGAAGCATCGTACCGGGCTGGCGAGGACGAGTCGCCGCGAGAAGCAAAGCAGAAAGCGAAAGATCTTGCCTTGCGCGGATTCGTGGAGAGGGTAGTTGGCGCGCATGTGCGCATTGAGTCGCTCGCCGAGAATACCCACGTCATCTACAGCATGGTTGACGTTTGGGCCGTCGCCAACGTGCGCATAGACAGCGTTGCGCATAGCCGCTACGCCGACTATACCGCCGAATACCGCGCCCAGGTCAGCGTTGAGCGAGCCAAAGTGGACGATCTGCTCAAGGCGTTTGATGAGATCGCAGCAGCGGCCGTAGCCGCGAAAAAAAGCGAAATCGCGGAACGCACGAGGCGAAGGTATGCCATTATAGGCGAGATTAAAGACTTAGTGCTTGTTCCGGCGTACCGGGATGATCCCCCGTTTTTGATTATGCGACATCCGGTCTCTGTATGGGAATATGCTAAGTATGCGCCTGGTTATCGATCAGACGGCGTGCTTGCTACGCCAGTCTCTGGGGTCTCTTGGAAAAACGCACAGTCGTATTGTCAATCCAAGGGAATGCGTCTTCCTCAAGAAGCGAAATTTGAATGGCTGAGGGCTAAGATGCACACTGACTCGCTTGGTATAGCATTTAGTATACACCGAGAGTGGGTTGCGCTCGGAAGCGACAAACAACAACGCGAGGATAAGCAACCCGCAATAAAGAGCTTAACCTATCCTACTTTCATCGAAGACCCCCCTCCCTTAATAGAGCGCATCTTTGTACGTATCTTTGAGCCTCATATGAGGGGGTGGGATCTTGGTTTCCGCTGTGCCCAAGATGTAATTCTTGGGCAATGACAACGTTCGGTACAGCTCTCATATTGAGGGGGCTGTACCGATTTATTTTTGGCTAAAAT
>CAYIMZ010000046.1:0-1862 GCA_964364695.1 uncultured Gammaproteobacteria bacterium
ACGAACGAAAGTCTGGCAGCTTCCGCATCTTCTGCGGAGAGCGGTTTCCGCTTATCTGGATCAGCAAAGAGTACCTCGTCTCTGGTGCCGAACAGGTACGCAAGCGGCGTTCCGGCGTGGTGCTTGATCATGCGCTCGCAGATGATGCGCGTTTCACGGAAGCCCGTCCGGCCGTCCAGTTCGGCCCGTATCCGCTCGGGCACGCGGCCCGAATGCACCAACACGAGCGACCCCGCAGGCGCAAGCACGGCACGGGCGGAAGCCTTGAGATCAAACAAGAGCCCCAGGCCCCACCTCCTGAACTCTGGGTGTTTCTGCTCGTCGTACTCGTGTGCCATAGTGTCGCCGGCTGCCAGGTCGCACCCGCCTGAAGGAACCTGCGGCAGGCAGCCGATGATGCGATCCAGCTTACCTCCCGCCCAGCGCGCGAGCACGTCCGTGACATCTCCGACGCACGAACGCACCGGAACGTGCCCGTTGTATGGGGCAATGTTCCTAAGCGCGACCGCCATCACGCGGTCGGACCTGTCATTGAGGACCACCACCTTGGGGCTCGCCTGGCGCAGCATCTGGATGGCCTCGCACCCGGACCCGCACCCTGCGTCAAACACGGCGAGCCCGTTGAAATCCATCAGAGCGAGCGCCTCCCGGAAGATGCGCGCCCACTGGTCAAGCGGGTCAAACACGAAGTCCGGGCGCTCAATGGTAACCGCTTCGTTGCTTCCCACAATCGGAACCTGCATCGCTTTCACCCTCCTTGTGAAATTCGTCTAAAAGAGTTCCTGTTTCAACTTTTGAATGTACGCTGGCGTGGTGCCGCAGCAGCCGCCGATAATAGTTGCTCCAATGCTTCGCCATTTTTTTGCGTAGTCCGCATACTCGTCCGGATTGGTGGAATCGGTGAACAGCCAACCCTGATCATCGTGGGGATGGCCTTCCCCGTTTGCGTATATGCCAATCGGAAGCTCTGTTGCCGCGGCCAGCTTCCGAAGCGCAATTTCGGTCGTGGGGAGCTGGATGCAGTTGATGCAAAGCGCGAGCGGAGGGTCCTGGGCAAATTCCCGTGCCGCATCCTCAAGCGTTTCCCCGCTCAAGATGTTGCCGTCCGCTCCGGTGGTGAAACTGACCACTGCGCGAAATCCAGCCTCGCGGACCGCGCGGTGCGCTGCTCGCGCTTCTCCGATGGTGTTGAACGTCTCCAGCATGATGAAGTCCACCCCGCTTCCCACGAAATTCTGGGCCTGCTCAGTGTGCTCCCGGTACGCGACGTCAAGAGGAGGAACCAGCGACGGTTCATAGCAATCCTCAAGCGGCGCAATAGAACCGCCAACCAGGATGGTCCGCCCGGCGCCGGCCTCTGAAACCGCTTCTTTCGCTAACCGGCTCGCAAGGCGCGTGAGGCTGCGAGCTCGCTCGCCGATGCCGCCCTTGGAAAGCGCGCGGGCCGTGGTCCTGAACGTGTTCGTGGTAATGACCTCGGCGCCCGCCCGAATGTAGTCAGCATGGATTTGCTTGACTACCTCCGGATGCTCAAGTAAGGCGTGGACGGACCACAAGGGCAGGGGCGTGGGAATGCCCCGGCGCTGGATTTCGGTGCCACACGCTCCCGCGAGCAGCACGCCGCCCTCTTTCTTAAAAAAATCGTGTAATGTATGTTCCATACAATAAAAAACGCCTTCGTGCGAGCGAAGGCTTGTTTAGTTGCTTATAGTGAATGACACAATCAACAACCAGCCTTCGCGGAAGGGCTCATCATCATCATTCCCATCATCATGCTTGAGGCTTGGGTTGTGTATTGGCTATCCATACGTTGACTTATAACCACATTGTATATTGCAGTTGGAAGGCTGTCAAGCACCAAA
>CAYIMZ010000046.1:1962-4570 GCA_964364695.1 uncultured Gammaproteobacteria bacterium
AAGGAAAGCACGGACACGCTCAACGAGCATGCCCGTGCTTGCATAAACAGCGCACCGTACTATACTACCTACCGCAGGGATGCGGATGCGTGAATGCCCAATCCCCAAATTGGATTCACGCTCCCGCCCTGCTTTTTGCTAGGTATCGCCTTGCCAAACGCACACGGAGAGGTACGTGTCGCGCGCGCCGTGCACCAAGGAAGAATGAGGCCGCAGCATCACCTCGCAGCCGGCCACCTGGCCTCCGTAGAGGAAAGCTCCGTATTTGGTGCGGCCGGTAAGCTCCTGCGGGGACCCGTCAGGGCCGAGCACCAACGCGGTTTCCTTGATGTCAAAGTACTCCTGCACCACGGTCCCTGTGCTCTGCGGAGACTGGCAGAACTCGTCCCACTTCTTTTGCGAGCACGACTTGCCGATCATGATGCCGCGGGCGCACGCTCCGGACGGCGGCTTTAAAAGCCAACCCTTCCGGTTTAAATCCTGAATACTGACGGTTCCCTCCGGAAAAGAAACTGCGCAAGCGCCGTTCAGAATTCCGGTCTTCGGAAAAGCCTCGTCCAGCGCGCGGTACGCCATCTGGCCGAGCCGCTCCTGGAAAACCTCTCGAAACTCCGGCATGCGCAACGCCGTAAACCAGAACTTGCTTCCCAGGAAACGACGTCCCGGAGGACTCATGACCGCGTACCGACGCGGGGCTCCCTCAACGAGCCGCTCAAACTGCGCGTGTCCGAACTTCACCTGGCTGCGCAGAACGCAATTGATGCCGGAAGCAGCGCCAGGAACCTCGGCGACCGTCTGCACCGAAACCCCGCGCCGCGCGAGCTCCTCGCACAGAATGCGGAAATTATGCCACTCGCCTGCGTCCGCACCGATGAGGATGCCAACACGCGCCGCGACATCCGCGGATCCGTACCGCGCCTGCCATCCGCGGAAACACCGCAACACCGTTTCCGCAAACACACCGCCGGCATCAAACCCGTTGACGAGCGAATTGTGCAACCGATACTGCCTGTCCAAGAGCAGGTAATCTCCGAGGCCCAGGGGGCACGTGGTGTTGATGTCAATCACCCGGAACCCTGACTCCGTCCGGATCATATCCAGGCGGATGAACGGAGACACCGGCGACGTATACCCCGGATCGTGCAGCGCAACAGCGCGCTGCTCGCGCGGGACCACTGCGTCCGCAAGTGCGGCAAGGCGCGCGTCGCTCCCAGAGAGTCCCTCCCGCACGAGCTCAAACTGCGCACGCGTGAACGCATCCCATGCGAGCGCCAGATCGCGCAGCTGTTTCACTTCGCCCGGCTTGAGCACGAACGGCTCAAGCGTGGGCTGAATCAGCTCCTCAATAAACACCTCGCCGCCCACGCGCACCTCCCGCTGCGGAGAGGGAAACAGGGTTGCGGGCTGATCCTTAAGCATGTGCCAACGCTCCATGCTGTGCCGGTACACGTGGCCGGCACGAAAGAGCTCCTGCATATCTGCCTGCGTAAGCATTGCTGGCTCCTTTTGGTGGTGTGGCAGACTGTGTCCTCATCGGGACTTAGCGATCCGCAGAACGTTTCCACGGGCCGCTTCGTCCCGACGAAGATTCGGGACGAAACTGCATGTATTGTTAGAGAACGCCTTTTTGTTCACCGATACTCGCAAGCCTCGTTCCGGTGCGCACGAAATCGCGAAACCGGATGGTGAGGAGTATTCCGGAAAATGGAGCGAGCACCGGCTCTTCCGCGAATGTCCGAATGTCAGCCACTAATCCGAGCACATCACCTTTACGCACTTCATCAAACACGCTCTTGGACGGAGTAAATATGCCGCTCCCCTCGGTGTATAGGTAGTGAGAAATAAACACCGGAATTTCTTTTTGAGGAACGTCCCCGACCCGAGCATCGGTCATATCGTACGACACAATCAGCCGTAGCAACGAACGAGCAATGCGAGACAATTTTTCGGAAGAAATGGTAAGGTGCCGCTCCATTTCAAGCGCAATCGCGGGAATGCCATCTTGCACGAGCGCGAGGTCCAGCGCCCCCGAAAAATTTTTATCTGCATCCCGCTCCATATCAATCTGCCAGACGCACTCCGGCGCAATAACCCGCAATGCCGAACGGCACTTCTCTTGAACTTCATCCCCTGTTTTCACCAAAATCCCCAGGAACGGACACTGCCGCGAAAAGGTGTGCAAATCAACAACTAGATCGGCTTCTCTCGCCTCCCCGAACACGGCAGCTGCAATACGCGCGCCTAAACCTTTCTGCATGGATCCGGGAAATGACCGATTCAAGTTATCTCCATCTACTGGCTCCTGCCTGGAATCAAAAAGAAGGCCCAGGGGATTTGCGGTAGTGACAATAGCAACCCTGCCCTTTTTGAGAGGATTTTTTTCAAGCATCGCGAGCAGCTCCTTGAGGACAAAAAGCGGCGTCATTTCGTTGCCGTGCTGATTGGCAATAAAAACAATCCGAGGGCCGGGAATTCCCGAAGAAACCTCAATAACCGGAAGTTCCAGCTCAAAAGCCCCCAAAGAGCCGACACTAAGTTTTTTCATTCGTATTTCCATAAGAATACAACAAAACAAGTCCATCCGCCGGATGGACTTGTTTAATGTTTT
>CAYIMZ010000047.1:0-2054 GCA_964364695.1 uncultured Gammaproteobacteria bacterium
CTCATCAGCGCCGGCAATGTTGGCTTGATGGAGGCGGCAAGGCGGTTTGACGGCAAGCGCGGGTTCAAGTTCATCTCGTACGCGGTGTGGTGGATTAAGCAGTCCATTCTGCAGGAGATCGGCGCGAACAGGACCATTCGGGCGCCTACTAACCGCCTGGGTCTCTTGCGGAAGATACGAGAGGTTCAGGCAGGTACCGTCCCCGGCGGGCGCCGCAAAACCGAGAAAGAGATAGCCCATGCAGTAGGCGCATCCGTGGGCATGGTTCGCGAGACGCTCGAGAATGCGCGTCGGCTCGCTTCGCTGGATGACAGTGGAGCCGGGCTTTCCACCACCGGCTCTGCCGGAAGCGAGGGGGATGACGGGCAAACACTCCTGGATTCGCTTCCGGACGAATCCAGTGAACCGCCGGATGAGTTGCTCAACCGGCAAGACCAGCGCCAGCAGATTCAGACAGTCCTCCAACGCCTTCCGGAAAGGGAGGCAGAAGTTGTGCGCCGCTATTTTGGGCTTGACGGCGAAGAACCTATAACTCTGGAGGAGATCGGCAGCCGGCTTAGGCTTACGCGCGAGCGCGTGCGCCAGCTCAAGGAGCGGGCTCTCCAGAGGCTTCGGAGTCCGGCAAACATGGAACTTCTTGCTGCGTTGCTTGGGGACAACGAACCCGCTTTGCGCCGCGCAGCCGCGGAACGCGCGGCAGTGTACACTGCCGCGCACCGGAAGAAGCCGTATGCTCCCGAAGGCTCCGGTTCTTCGGGCGTTTGCAAGCGCAGGAGACATCGGCGGACTTCAGTCCTTACCATGGGGTTCGCCCAAACCTGATGGTTCCGCGAGGAGCTCAATGGGTTGTACCCCCGGAATCGCAAGGTTCCGGGGGCCTTTTTTGTTTCCCTGCCCGCCGGAGAGGCGGGTTGACAGGGCTGACTCGGGCGGGTATAGTGGAATTATCACTCTACCTTGACGAGTGATAATGGTGGGTATATACTATTATGAGCGTCTTAGCAGGGACATTTCATCAATCACGGGATTGCCACGCCCGCCGATTCGGCGGGCTCGCAATGGCATTCAATATGGATGAGCGGAAACAAACGCTTTTGCGGCACATCATTGAGGCGCACATCAAGACCGCGCAGCCGGTCGGCTCTTCGTATATCGCGGAGCAGTTTCTTACCGATGTTTCCGGACCCACGGTGCGCAACTGGATGCAGGAGCTGGAACGGGAGGGCCTGATTACGCACCCGCACACTTCTGCCGGCCGCATTCCGACCGAAGCCGGGTACCGCTTGTACATCCAGGAGATGCTTCCGGAGCGGCCGCTCTCATCAAAGCATCAAAAAGCATTGTCCGAAGCGCGGAACGGGAAGTCCGTTGACGGCGTGAAAGCAGTCGCCAAGAAGGGGGCAGAGCTCTCCGGGGAAGCGGTGGTGGTCGGATTCAGCCCGAACAACGTGTACTACACCGGGCTCTCCAACATTTTTGCCAAGCCGGAATTCGCGAGCCACTCAAGCGTGGTCGGCATCTCGCGCATCATTGACCACTTGGATGAGGTGATGGCGACTATCAGCGATACTCTGGATGACGACATCTCGGTTCTGCTCGGCAGCGACAATCCGTTCGGGGACGAGTGCGCAAGCGTGCTCACTATTGCGTCAAAAGGAATGGTCATCGGCATGCTCGGGCCCATGCGCATGGACTATGGGGCGAACATAGCTTACCTGAAACACATCAAAACATTACTCTCATAACCATGAAGCACGATAAAAAGTTAGAGGAACTCCGGACACAAGCTGATGAATATCTGGCGGGCTGGAAGCGGGCCCAGGCTGATTACCAGAACCTGGAAAAGGAGTATGCCAAGCGCATGGCGAGCATAGCAGAGTACGCGGCGGCTGACATCATTGCCCGCTTTCTGCCCGTGATTGACAATTTTGAGCTGGCGCTCTCGCACATGCCCAAGGATGTCAGAGGCTCGGAATGGGCGCGCGGGCTGCTCCAGGTGCAGAAAGAGCGGGACGAGACGTTTGCGGCCATGGGCATTGCGCGCATCCTGTCGG
>CAYIMZ010000047.1:2154-4423 GCA_964364695.1 uncultured Gammaproteobacteria bacterium
AAAGGAGACAGGACATATGTCTATCGTTAGATGGCGGCCTATGCTTGACCCCTTCTCGGACTTTGACAAGTTCTTCGAGGAGTGGGGAGCAGGAGACCAGCGGGGATTCGTCCCGGCTCTGGACGTGTACCAGGACCGCGACAACGTGATTGTGGAAACGCCCCTGCCGGGCATTGACCCGGACAAGGTGAACATCTCGGTTGAAAACGACGTGCTCACCATTGAGGGCTCCACCAAAAAGGAGAGCGAGGTGGATGAGAAGAACTACTACCGCAAGGAGGTGCGGCAGGGCTCGTTCCACCGCGCGGTTGCATTGCCCGCGTCCGTGAACGGCGAAGGCGCCAAAGCGGACTACACGAATGGCGTTTTGAAAATCACCATTCCAAAGGAAGAGCGCGTCAAGCCGAAGCAGATTAAGATCGCAACGAAGTAATTGGTTTCACCACGGGGCAGGATAGGTCCTGTCTCGCAATGACATCAATTAACCACGACATCATATGGGAAAAATTCTCGGAATAGACCTCGGTACCACCAACTCCGCAATGGCGATTGTGGAGGGCGGCAAGCCGAAGATTATTGAAAACAGCGAAGGCATGCGCACCACGCCTTCCATTGCTGCCATTGCCAAGAACGGGGAACGCCTGGTTGGCCAGTCCGCAAAGCGCCAGTCCGTGACCAACCCGAAGAACACGCTGTACTCAATCAAGCGCCTCATTGGCCGCAGGTTTGGCGACTCGGAAGTCACCAAGACGCGCGGAATGGTTCCGTACGAAATTCTGCAAGCAGGCGACGGGGTCAAGGTCAAAATGTCTGACAAGGAGTACACGCCCCAGGAGATTTCCGCAATGGTGCTGGGTAAATTAAAAGCAGACGCAGAAGCGCGGCTTGGCGAGAAGATTACCGAAGCTGTCATCACGGTTCCCGCGTACTTTGACGATTCTGAACGCCAAGCAACCAAGGATGCCGGCAAAATCGCCGGCCTGGACGTCAAGCGCATCATCAACGAGCCGACTGCGGCAGCGCTCGCGTACGGGTTTGATAAAAAAAAGGATGAAAAAATCGCGGTCTACGATTTGGGCGGCGGAACGTTTGACATTTCTTTGCTGGAAGTTTCGGCTGATACCGTTGAAGTGAAAGCCACGAACGGAGACACCCACCTTGGGGGCGATGATTTTGACCAGGTCATCATCAAGTGGATTGTTGATGAATTCGGCCGCGCTGAAGGCGTTGATCTATCCAAAGATCCGCTTGCCTTGCAGCGTATCAAGGAAGCTGCGGAAAAGGCAAAGCACGAGCTCTCCTCATCCACAACCACGGAAATCAACCAGCCGTACATCACGTCTGACGCAAATGGCCCGAAACATTTAGTCATACAGCTCTCGCGCGCAAAGCTTGAGGAATTGGTTGGCGATCTCGTTGAGAAGACGTTTGGCCCGGTAAAGCAGGCAATGGCTGATGCGGGATGGACTTCTTCTGATGTCAATGAGGTCGTGCTCGTGGGCGGCATGACGCGCATGCCTTTGGTGCAGCAGAAAGTGAAAGCCTATTTCGGCCGCGAGCCGCACCTCGGCGTGAACCCGGATGAGGTGGTTGCTCTTGGCGCTGCTGTGCAGGCAGGGGTGTTGCAGGGGGACGTGAAAGACGTATTGCTCCTGGACGTGACCCCTCTGACGTTGGGCCTTGAAACCCTTGGGGGCGTGCGCACGCCGTTGATTGAGCGCAACACCACGATTCCTACATCCAAGTCGCAAATTTTTTCAACTGCCGCTGACAACCAAACATCAGTGGAGATTCATGTTTTGCAAGGGGAGCGCCAGATGGCTTCGGATAACAAGACCTTGGGCCGCTTTATCCTGGACGGGATTCCTCCTGCGCCGCGCGGCATGCCGCAAGTTGAGGTGACGTTTGACATTGACGCAAACGGCATTTTGAACGTGAAAGCGCGGGACAAGGCGAGCGGGAAGGAACAGCACATCACCATCGCCGCTTCCACGTCTTTATCCGAGGAGGAAGTGGAAAAGATGAAAGCTGATGCCGCGGCCCACGCGGAAGAGGACAAGAAGAAGAAAGAATTGATTGAATCGCGCAATTTGGCGGAGCAGCTTTCGTACACCGCGGAAAAAGCGCTGAAGGATGCGGGTGATAAAGTCGGCGACGATATCAAGAAAGGCATTCAGGCCAAGATTGATGCCGTCAAAAACGTCAAAGACGGGAATGATAAGGAAGCCATCACCAAGGCTGCGGAGGAACTCTCCAAAGAGATGCAGAA
>CAYIMZ010000048.1:0-4245 GCA_964364695.1 uncultured Gammaproteobacteria bacterium
ATTCTCCAACAAGGTTTTTGTTTTTGCAACGCCTACCAGCTTGATTATATCATCTTTGCTTGCCTCGCGGATACCGCGTACTGAACCGAATTTTTGGATGAGTAGTTTTTTCGTTTTTGGCCCAATGCCCGGCACTTCGTCCAGCACGGATTTGGTTTCGGCCTTTGCGTGGCGGGCGTGGTAGTACTTTTGGCCGAACCGGTGCGCCTCGTCGCGGATGCGCTGGAGCAAGCGTGACGCATCGGATTGCGGGTCAAGCTCAATTTTTTTAAGCGCGGCGCCCTGGAACACTTCTTCTTCACGTTTTGCCAGGGCGATGAATTGGTTGTCAGACAGACCACCCCCTGACCCCCTCCTTGAAAAGGAGGGGGAAGCGTTGAGCACCGCTGACAGCTGGCCTTTGCCGCCGTCAAGCAGAACGAGATCAGGCGCGGACCACCCGTCCCGCACAAAGCGGCGCTTGAGCACTTCCGCGAGCGAGGCAAAGTCATTTGCGCCTTTCACGGTTTTGATTTTGAATTTGCGGTACTCGTTCGTATCCGGCTTGCCGTCAACAAACACCACCATGGAGCCGACCGAAAGCTGGCCCTGGATGTTGGAAATATCGTACCCCTCAATGCGTTTTGGAATCTCCTTGAGCTTGAGCGCATTTTTGAGTCCGCGGAGCGCGTCTTCCGCAGCTTTTTCCCAGGACGCGCGCGACTGCTCCAGGAACTCTCTCGCGTTTTCTTCGCCAAGCTTGATGAGTTGGCGTTTTTTGCCGCGCGAGGGAATGGAGATGCGAATGTCATTGCGAGGAGCCAAAGGCGACGAAGCAATCTTATCATCGCGTCCCGCGGATTGGTAGGATTGCGCAGCAGTGCTCGCAATGACAGAAAGGTCGTCTTCTGAAAGTGATGTTCGGACCGGGAGAACTAATTCTCTAGGTAGATTACTTGTTTCGGAATAGTATTGCTGCAGAAACGCGTCAAGGAGCGCGGTCATTGGCTCGCCGCCCGCGTGCTGGAGCAGGAAGTTGAGTTTATTGATGAGCTTTCCTGCCCGAATCATAAATACGTTCACGCTCGCCTGGTCGTCTTTTCTGAATATGCTGATGACGTCTTGGCTACCCCCGCGGACTGACATGATTTTCTGGCGGGACTGGATGAGCTCCAGGTTCTTCATCTGGTCGCGCACGCGCGCCGCGGTTTCATAGCGCTTGCCGGCCGCGAGAGCCTGCATGCGCGTTTTCAAGTCTCGTATCACGTCATCAGTATCGCCCGAAAGGACGCGGACGAGCCGGCTGATCATAGCATGATACTCTTCATCGCTCTGCGGAATGGGACCCAGGGAGCGCTTTTTTGTCAGCTCCTGCTCAAACATTGTCGGGTCTTTCGGCTTTTTACGGTACGGAAAAATGCGGCGCAGGATGCGCAGGTTTTCATACAAGGTTCCGCCCGAAGTATAGGGGCCGAAGTATTTGGCGCGAGAGCGGCCCTGGTCAAACTCGGGCCTGCGCACCGTGGTCACCACGGGCCGCGCATAGCGGTAATCAATTTTGATGAAGTTGTAGCTCTTATCATCTTTCAATGAAACATTAAAGTATGGCTTGTGTTTCTTGACCATGATGGATTCAAGAATCAGGGCTTCCTGCTCATTTGAGGTGATGGTGGTTTCTATGGATGCGATTTTTTTCACCATCATCTGCTTGCTTACTGACAGGTCGTTTGATTTGGAAAAATACGAACTCACGCGCGGCTTGAGGCGCTTTGCTTTTCCGATGTACAAAATCTCGCCCTTCTCATCTTTAAAGAAATACACGCCAGGGGAGAGGGGCAGGGATGTGAGCTGTTTTGCCAGTGTTTCCTTCATACGGCCATTATATCATACCTTGTAATCTTGACTTTTTTAATCAGATGTGGTATGATTATATGACGTTCATTTCCATATTATTCCGACAGAAAGGAGCTAAGAACCCCACCCAACGCCCATCACCCCTCACCAGGAGGTAGCTCGTGTTTGAGATGACGATCCGTGCGGCCGGAAGAGATGTGCGGATTCAGACACACGACGCGCCGCACGTGGACGAGGCAGCAGCAGTGCTGCTGCTTCAGGAGTTTGCGGACCAGGCGTTCTTGGACCGCTTTGCTCCGGACGGCACGCTGCAGATTGCGTTGCCCGGGTGCTACTTCGACGAGCATCCGAAAGACGGACAGCCCCGGAAAGAGGGTAAGTGCGCCGCGACCCTGGTCGCCGACGAGCTCACGCTCCCGAAGAGCCCTTCGGGAGGGCGCATTCTGAACTACGTCTTCCGGGATGACAACGGCGGGTCCGGCGACCAGACCAACATCGGCGCGGTCATGAAGAAGTTGTTCCGCGTGCACCAGCATGACCCCGAGCGGGTCATGCGCTGGGCAATGCAGGGCTTGTCGGCCAAGATGCGCCAGAAGTCCTGCAGCCGCGATTTCCGCATCGATGCCGTCGGCCGGGCTATCAGCGAGGTCGACGGAGAAGATGCGGCAACGCGCTGGCTCGCCGAGACCCGGCGCGCCAGCAACGCGGGGCGCGCCTGGTACCATGTGGCGCGCGAGGAGGCCCGGAACATTTCGACTGCGGATGTCCGGCTGCCCAACGGCAGGACCGTCACCATCGCAACCATGGAGACCGACAACCCGCAGCTGCACACTATCGCACTTCGGGACGGCGCCGCAGTCGCCATCAAGCGGGGTTCGGGCGGCAATGTGCAGATTTTCTCCAACCAGAGGATGCCTTTGAAGCTCGCCGGCGTGGCGCGTCTGCTCAGCATCGCCGAGCAGTTCGTACGCGGGGATCTGGACGAGTCCGGAAACCCCAAGGTGCTGGATGATGCCGTTCTGACCGCGGAAGGGAATTCTACGGGGTACTGGTACTACTTCCCGGCCAAAACGGAGTTCATCCTGAACGGCAGCCATACGTTCCAGGATGTTCCAGCGACCGCACTTCCGCTCTCGTTCATCCGCATGGCAGTCGCGGAAGGCCTCAAGCCCCTGCGCATGCACCCGAGCGTGCACGCGATCCGCAATACGGTTGCCGCGGAGCTCAAGCTCGCAGCAAAGCCGCAGCAGCGGTAATCGCATCACCCCCAAACACGCATGCACAGCATGCGTCGAAGCCCCCGCTTTCAGGAGCGGGGGCTTTTTTTATGCCGGCGCGCTTGATTGATGTGCGATTTTGATGTATACTATGCGGTATTGATTTGGATGCTGAATCAAGTTCAGCATGACGTTTATGCCAAAAAAAGCATCAACTGACGTGATATCAGTCAAGGGAGCTCGGGTTCACAACCTGAAGAACATCTCTCTGGACCTGCCGCGCAACAAGCTGGTGGTGATAACCGGACTTTCGGGGAGCGGAAAATCATCCCTGGCGTTTGACACCATCTACGCGGAGGGACAACGGCGCTACGTTGAGTCCTTGTCCGCATACGCGCGGCAGTTTTTGGGTTTGATGGACAAGCCGGACGTAGAGCGCATAGACGGGCTTTCCCCGGCCATTTCCATTGACCAGAAGTCAGCATCCCACAATCCGCGCTCAACCGTGGGCACGGTCACGGAAGTGTATGACTACCTCCGCGTGCTGTACGCCCGGGTTGGCACGCCCCACTGCCCGCAGTGCGGAAAAATCATCACCAAGCAGACTAAGCAGCAGATCATCAACCAGATTCAAAAGTTTCCGGATGGCACAAAAATCATGATTTTGGCGCCCATGATCCGCGACCAGAAAGGGGAGCACAAGCACGTGTTCGCGGAACTCTCCCGCGCCGGGTTCGCGCGCGTGCGATTGGACGGGGAGGCCATACCTTTGGAAGAGGCGCAGGATGCGCGCTTGGACAAGCAGAAAAAGCACACCATTGAGGTGGTGGTGGACCGGCTCACCGTCAAATCAAAACCTTCCAGCGATGACCGCACTCGTCTCGTGGATTCACTGGGGACAGCTTTGGAGCTCGGGGACGGATTGGTGATAGTAAGTGTCATCGCGAGAGAGCAAAGCGACCGCGGCGATCCCGTGCCACAACGCTTTGGTGACGGGATTGCTTCGTCGCCTGCGGCTCCTCACAATGACATTCTGTTTTCCGAGCATCTCGCGTGCGCTTCGTGCGGAATAAACCTGCCGCTCCTTGAGCCGCGCAACTTTTCGTTCAACTCCCCGCACGGAGCGTGCGAGGAGTGCGACGGCTTGGGCACCAAGCTTGAGGTTGACCCTGACCTCGTGATCCCCAACAAAAGG
>CAYIMZ010000049.1:0-4209 GCA_964364695.1 uncultured Gammaproteobacteria bacterium
GATACCATGGACACGTTTGTGGATTCTTCGTGGTACTTTTTGCGGTACACTGACCCCCGGAACCAGGAAGAGTTCGCATCAAAGAAAAAACTCAACTCCTGGCTGCCGGTTGATACGTACGTAGGGGGCGCAGAGCACGCGGTGCTCCACCTTTTGTATGCGCGATTCGTCACCATGGCTTTGCATGATTTAGGGCATCTCACATTTGAAGAGCCATTTCTCAAACTCCGCAACCAGGGTCTCATCCTCGGGCCGGACGGCCAGAAAATGTCCAAGTCGCGGGGCAACGTCATCAACCCGGATGACGTCATTGAGCAGTTTGGCGCGGATTGCATGCGCATGTACGAGATGTTCATGGGACCCCTGGAAGACGCCAAACCCTGGGACACGAACGGCATTGTTGGGGTGCGGAGGTTTTTGGAGCGCGTGTGGAACAGCCGCGAATTTGTTGACACCGAGTACCTGAATGACGAGCAGGAGCTTAGCGTGGGCCGCGAGCTGGCGAAAACTATTAAAAAAGCAGAAGACGACATCCAGTCATTCGGATTCAATACGGCAGTTGCCCAGTTTATGATTTTCATCAACGCCGTGCACAAGGTAGAGCGCATCAGTACGCATGACTGGGAAACGTTCCTCAAAGTTTTGTCGCCGTTTGCCCCGCACATCACCAATGAGCTCTGGGAGATGCTCGGACATAAAAACGTCATTGAGAAAGAAAAGTGGCCGCAGGCTGATGTGCTGCTGTTGGCGCAGGACGAAGTTACGTACGCGGTGCAGGTGAACGGCAAGCTGCGCGGTAATGTTGTCATACAGGTTGACGCTTCCGAGGGTGAGGTTGTGAAAGCCGCCAAGCAGGATGCGAATGTTGCAAAGCATATGGAAGGCGGGGAGATCGTCAAGCAGGTTTTTGTGGAGCACAGGCTTATTAATTTTGTGGTGAAGTAGTTTGTCGTTGTCAGAGAATAATCGTGAAAATAGTTGTTTTTTTGTTGTTTTTCACGATTATATTGACAAAATCGTGAAAATGTATATACTAAAGGTATATGGCAAAAACATTACATGTTTTCAACAAAATTCAATCTTTGCGCGAGCGGTACTTTAAAGCGTCTATTGGCAAGGAGTCGCTTATCAAGATCATCAGCGAGGCCGAAGCGCCGGAACAGGTCTATAACTCCAATGCCATAGAAAACAGCACGCTCACGCTTGAGGAAACGGAGAAAATACTGTTGCAGATTGACCTGGATCGGTATATTACGGAACGGGAGATTTTTGAAGCCAAGAATCTTGCGCGCGTTGTGTCCTACACCGACAAGCGGGCCAAAGAGCGGGAGCTCGGCCTGGAGGTGATGCTACTGCTCCACAAAATGCTCATGGCAAATATACGCGATGATGTTGCCGGACGGTTTCGCATTGGCAACGAATATGTGCGCGTGGGCAGCCATATTGCCCCGGGTCCGCACGAGGTTTCCGGACTCTTGGAAAAGACGCTGGCCGAGTACCATGCCGCGAGCCATGGAAACATCATCAAGCGCGTCGCGCGGCTGCACCTGGCGTTTGAGCATACGCATCCTTTTGTTGACGGCAACGGCCGCATTGGCAGGGCGATTAACAATTACGCGCTTATTCGGGAAGGATTTGTGCCCATCAACATAAAATTTGTTGACCGGAAAAAATATTACGAGGCTTTCAAAGAATTTGACGCGAAAGGAACGAGCGCCATTATGGAGGAACTGGCGGGCAAAGCCCTGACCAACAGTTATCATAAGCGGCTCGCGTATTTGGAGGGCAAGGAAATTGTGACGCTCGTCGAATACGCAAAGAGAAACAAGCTCTCGCATTCAAACCTCATCAACAAAGCCAACCGGCAGACCGTAGAGGCATTTTTGGAGAAAGGCGTATGGAAGATTGGCGCAGAGTGACGGCGGCGCCAAAGACGTCCGCAGTTTCCATACTGAAAGCAGGAGGCGTCATCGTGTATCCGACTGACACGGCATACGCAATCGGGTGCGACGCGACTAACGCGGATGCCGTTAAAAAAGTTTTTGAGATTAAGGGACGTGTTGAGTCAAAGACCTTGCCTTTGATTGCCGGAAGCATTGCTGTGGTTAGGGAATGGGCAGAACTTTCCGGGAAAGCGGATGAGCTCGCGCAGCAACACTGGCCCGGGCCGTTGACGCTGGTGCTGCCCGCCAGACAGACCCCTCGGCAAGCTCGGGGTGACGGATTGTCACCATCAGTCGTCAAAGACGGATGCATTGCTGTACGAGTTCCGGATAATGAGACTGCGCGCGCACTGTCAGAACAACTTGGCGCGCCGTTGGTCTCAACGTCAGCGAACAAGGCAGGCGAGCCGAGCTGCTATTCCGTGGAAGCTGCCAAGCAGTCGCTCGGCGATGCATTCAAATCAATTGACTGCGTGGTTGACGAGGGCGATCTGCCCGAAAAAAGAGTTTCAACCTTCGCGAAAGTGTGGAATAATGAAGTCACGATAATACGCAAAGGAGCTATAGAATTGTCATTGCGAGCGTAGCGAAGCAATCTTAACGTCGCGCCTTGGTTGGTTGGTAAGATTGCTTCGTCGCTAACGCTCCTCGCAATGACATAAAACAAAATGCCGCGCGCCAAACGGTTCCGGACCATTAAGACCTTTTTCGCGACCAGGCTCACCTACCAGGTGCGGGAGCTGTACCTTTCGGCCGCCATCGTTGACTTTGCGGTTGCCATGGTTGCGATCTTTGAGCCTATCTATTTGTACAGGATCGGCTTTTCCATTGAGCGGATTCTGTATTTTTACCTTGCGGTGTACGCGCTCTACTTGGTGTTCATCCCTTTGGGCGCGAAGTTTGCGAGGAGGTTCGGGTACGAAAAGGGGATGCTGCTCGGCAGCCCGTTTCTGGCTGTGTTCTACATTGCGCTGTTTTTGATTCCCCGGAGCCCGTGGTTCATGGTAGCCGCGATTGCCGCGTTCGTGGTCCAGAAGACCTTCTACTGGCCCGGGTACTTGGCGGATTTCGCGCGGTTCGGAAGGGAGAGCGAGCGCGGGCGCGAGGTTTCCAACTTCCTGGTGATTGTCATGATTGTTTCTATTCTCGGGCCGTTCGCGGGCGGGTTTTTGCTCTCGCAGTGGGGGTTTGCGGTTTTGTTTGCGGCTGCCACGGTACTCATCATCGCGTCCAACCTGCCGCTTTTGGCAACGCCGGAGCGGTTTACGCCGGTGCCGTTCTCGTACTTCCATAGTTTCCGCAGGCTTTTTTACCCGGAGAACCGGAGGAACTTTTTCGGATTCCTGGGGTTCGGGGAAGAGCTCATCGCAATGGTGGTCTGGCCTGTGTTCATCTACACTATTGTGTCCGACTTCCTGGAGCTCGGGTCAATCGTGGCTCTCGCCACGCTCGTCACCACTGTGGCGCTCCTCTTTGTGGGGCGCATGGTGGACGGGGATCACGGTGAGCGGAGGTCCATCCTCAAGGTCGGCTCCGTGTTCGGCGCAGGCGTGTGGCTCATGCGCATCCTGGTGCGAACCGCGCTCGGCGTGTTTGTGACGGATGCCTTGGGCCGGACCACCAAGAACGTGGTGGTGGTGCCCATGATGGCGGAAACGTACGACCACGCGAACGAGACGAGCATCATGAAGACGGTGATCTTTTTTGAAATGTCGCTGGTTGTGGGCAAGATTCTCGCGATCGCGATTTCGCTCGGCGTGCTGTACGTTTTCCCGGGTTCATTTGGCGCGCTTTTCGTGATAGCGGCTCTCATGACCTTGCTGTACTCCCTCATCAAGTACGAACCGGTCCGGCTCTCAAAGCATTAGCCTATGCTCGGCGTACAGACACTGGCCCAGAAGTTGGGAGTGCGGCCGACCCGAGACTCGGGCCAGCACTTTTTGGTTGATGAGGAGGTACTCGCGGCAATCGTCAAAACCGCTGCGATCAAAAAAAGGGAGAACATACTTGAGATTGGCCCGGGGTTTGGGGTTTTGACGCGCGAGTTGGCCAAGGCCGGCGCGAACGTGGTTGCGGTTGAGTTTGACCGGAAGCTCGCGGGCTACCTCTCAAAGGAGTTCAAGAGCTCAAAGCCGGTTCAGATTGTCCAGAGCGACATACTCTCGCTCCCAAACAAAGAAATCGCGGTGCTGTTCGGCGGCGCGCCGTACCGCGTGGTGGCGAACATTCCGTACCACATCACCGGAAAAATCATCAAAAAGTTTGT
>CAYIMZ010000050.1:0-4002 GCA_964364695.1 uncultured Gammaproteobacteria bacterium
ACAATAGAAAAAATATTGATTCTGTGATACAGTACGGCTCTTCTATGAGCCACGGCAATGTCATCGTCCGTTTCGAGGACGTTTCTTTCAACTACAGCCACACGAAGCCCATTTTGGATGAGGCGAATTTTTCTGTGCGCGAAAATGCCAAAGTGACAATCATGGGCCAAAACGGCGCAGGCAAAAGCACCATATTCAAAATGATTACGAAAGAATTATCTCCAGACAGCGGCAAAGCGCACACAAGGATTGATGCAACCATCGCGATTGCAAGCCAAGTGATGAGACGAGAGCATTTGGACAAAACCGTCGAAGAATTTTTTGCTGAAACATTTGACCCGTCTTCGCCCCCCAACGTGACGTCGGGGGGCTACGCCGGGCAAGATCATGGCCACTCACCACTGAAGAAAAAAATATACGATTTACCAAAAAGAATCAAAAACGTGCTTGACGTCGTACACCTGCACGCACCGCTTGAGAAAAAAATCAAGCAATTTTCCGGCGGCCAGCAGGCGCGACTGCTCCTCGCCTACGCGCTCATCCAAAATCCGGATATCTTGCTTCTCGATGAACCGACAAACAATCTTGATACCGAAGGCATTGAACACCTCACGGCATTTTTGATGGCGTATCCAAAAACATGTCTTGTCATTTCTCACGACGCGAATTTTCTCAACGCATTTACCGACGGGGTGCTGTATCTCGATTCATACACGCACAAAGTGGAACAGTATCTGGGAGATTACTACAACGTGCTCGGTGAAATTGAGGCGCAAATAGAGCGCGAACGCGCAAAAAATGCCCAGCTGAAACGCAGTATTCAGGATCGCAAAGACAAAATTAACTTTTTCGCGCACAAGGGAGGCAAGATGCGCAAACTGGCAAGCAAACTCAAAGACCAGGTGGAGGTGGCAGAAGAAGAAATGGTGGATGAGCGGCAAGAAGACAAAACCATTCGTGATTTTATTTTGCCCGCGACCGTGGATTTGGTTGGGCCAATCGTGGAAATCCGTTCCGTGAGCATCCTAAAAAATCACGAACCGGTTCAGAAAGAACTGCACGCGCCCATGCTTGTCCGCAAAAAAGGACGGTTGCTGATACAAGGGCCAAACGGCATAGGAAAAAGCACATTTTTGGAAGCGCTGGCAACCGGGAATGCCATGGGCGCTACTATTGCCAAGGATATCCGCGTTGGATACTACCGCCAGAATTTTTCCGGTTTGGATTTTGCGAAAACCGGCTATGAGGCGCTGGCCGAAATGATGGACTTGCCGTTTAATCAAGAAATCTATGCCACGGCAGCACAATTTCTTCTGTCATCCGATACGCTCAAAAATCTTGTCGGATCTTTGTCCGAAGGCCAAAAAGGATTGCTGTGCTATGCGCGATTCGTTTTGCAAAAGCCGGGACTCCTGATTCTGGATGAGCCGACGAATCATATTAACTTTCGTCATCTTCCGGTCATTGCCAAAGCGCTGGATGAGTTTCTTGGCGCCATTATTCTTGTGTCTCACTCGGAAGAATTTGTCGGGCAGATTGAGATTGATCAAACACTGGATTTAGGACTCTGAAATAATAACATATCTTCAGTTCGGTTACAGCGCGCCCCAGATGTGGTTTCTCCGATTGAGCAAACGGTGAGACGTAGCCAACGCTACGGCGAACCGTTTGTGATTGAGGGGAAATCGCAGATGGGGATGCGATGGAAGCGAAATGTGATAGGTTATTATTTCAGAGTCCTAGGGTTCACTCTAAATCTTCTAAAAATATTCCATCCCTTGTGTCTATACACGTACAAACACAAGGGATGGGGCAACACGCGGGGACGGCGTACAGAGTAGCGCGCCGCCCCATTCCCCACCACGGTCAGTCCGCGGTGTTCGGGTCGGTGCGCGGCGGGCGCTCCGCGGTGACAAGACGGGTCTCGTACTCCCCGTCCACGATCCAGCCCTCATCGAGCAACTCCTCCATGCGACCATGGGGCTGCTGGGCGACGACCGGAGACGACACGACGACTACTAGCGAGTCACACATTCGAGCCTCCTAACGACGGAAGGGAGTCGCGGGTGGAACAGAAGATACATACGGTCCTCTCCTGTTGTCTCCGCGACTCAAGCGCGTTGCCAATTTTCCTCCTTATAAAAAGAACTAGACAGAAAATCATCCCGAGAGTATCGGGATGATTGCGCTGTGTGCTTCTTTTTCTGCTTGCAACTCTGTGCCTCATGCAGAACGTTCTTTACGCATCATCCCTGACTCCGGGAAAAACTTGCATACCGCAAGCACGACCCGTACAACACGGACATCAATGAGATTCTGAATTGCCATGGATGATGCGTTCATATACAGGTAGTGAACAAGAGAACAATCAATCTGTCAAGCACACATTATCCACAACTCTGTTCTTTGCTTTTTCAGACCCTTGTCCGCAGAAACTTTATTCCTCGGACAAGGGTCTGGAGGAGCGCGACGAATCGGCTCCCCATTCCCTCCTTTGCCTCGCCGTAGTTCCGACCGAAGTCGGAACGTAGGCGGACTTTGCCTCGCCGTAGTCCGTCCGCCTAGGCGGACGAAATCGGGCTTTGCCTCGCCGTAGCCCGAAGGCGTAGGCGGGGACTTAACTACGCGTTGAGCTCGGCCTCGGCCCGCTCGAACTCGCCCCGCGCCTCGGCGAAGTCCTTCCCGAATGCGATGAGCCCGGCCTTTGGCTTCTTGAGCCCGAGCGGGATGAGCGGCGTGTGATACATCACCACGCCACGCGGCTTGCGCACCTTGGTGCCGAAGCGCGTAAGCCGTGCCTTGGCCTGCCGGTACGTGCGGATGGACGAGTGGAGCGACACGTTCGCACCAACCGCGACGAGCGGCTTCCCGAAGCGCTTCGATATCTGCACCTGCGCTCCCTGCACATAGTGGGAGTGCGACGTCCTCGGATTGAACTCGAGGAGCGCCATACGGGCCGCATTCACCCACGCGAAATCCGCGCAGATGAGACCGGGATACCCGCTCGCACGCACGAGTTCCATCGCAGGCGCGAGCGCCTCCTTGGCCGTCATGAGGTGCGCCCAGGTGATAGGCGAGCTGCCATGGCGCGCAGGGAACACGAGATTCCCGCGATGAGCGAGATCACGCTCGAGAAGCCGGCCGGTGCCGATCAGCTTGCCCAGCTGACCATTGCCCTGCCACTGCAACGATCCGCAGTGGAACTCAGCTCCATCATTGGTGACGTTGAACGTCACGGAGAATGGATGATGCGGCCACCCGCCCTCGACGATGATGCCGCGCTCCGGCTTCCAGTGGTCGTTCATGTACTGCCTGCTCGGCATCTTCCCGCGGGGCTGGAACTCCTGCCCCTCGGACGATGCCGAATCCGGCCGCTTGAACGCGACGCACGGAACACTATTGTCGGCAAAATGCGCGACCCAGCGCCTGATCTCGTCTTCGGTCCGTGCAATGTGGTGCTCGAAGAAGAGATGGGTAAGACCCTTCTCGCCGAGCAATTCACGAAGCGTGATCTTGTTGCCCCACATGTTGTAGAGCTCAAGCCGCGGGTTGACCGTGTGCGTGTCCCAGTCAAGCCCGAGATCACGGACGAATTGCTCGGCCGCGGGCGAGACGCAGAACACGTCAATCTTGTAGCCCCGGCCGATGAGTTCGGCAAGCCGCTCGCGCGTCGGCTGATGCGCGATGATGTCGGCATAGAAGCTGTCCGTCGCCGGGGGGACGAAGATGATCTCGTCCGGCCCGATGCCGCACTGGCGGTAGTCCTCGATGAGTTCGAGAACCGCCGCGTCGTTCGGATCAGCATGGATCACGACCACGCCCGTCATGAGGAGCGCGCGGTTCCAATAGTGCTGGAACCCCTTCACGTCCTTCAGCTGTGGCCAGTCTTCTCTGGCCGAGTGAATATGAATTCGCTTCATCGAGGGGGTCTCCGTGAAAAAACTGCCAGCAATCGGCGTGGCACTATGCCAGAGAGCAAAAGCACCATGCTCTTGCCGAATG
>CAYIMZ010000051.1:0-3996 GCA_964364695.1 uncultured Gammaproteobacteria bacterium
CGCTTGCTACCTTGCTTGACCACCTTCATTCGTCACCCAGTTTGACATAGAGCCGGGCAGGGCAGGCCCAGCGGATTTTCGCCTTCCGCCTCATCGGCGGGTAAACCGCGCCGTCCGCCTGCAACGCGCGGCAATAGCAATGCGGGCAGGGCGTTTTTTAACGTTCCAGTTGAGTGGAATGTTTAACGGCTAAGTCGACTTAGTGCGCTTGACATCAACCCTTGATATGGTATACTGGCACTAATGGTTGGATGCCTTAGTGACCAACGTTCGTAACTGGCGTTCTTAGCTAAGGATTATCTCGGCTGGACCGGGATCTCCAACCGTTTTTGTTTACTTTGCATACAGCACGCCGAGTACTTCGCGGGCCGTGACCACCACATCAGCCCGCTTTTTGTTTTGGAATACCGCGAGCGCGGTTTTGTGCGCGGGGCTCTTTTTCCCGATCGCATCAAAGCGTATTGCCGGAGGCTTCCTGCGCTCTTTGCGGTAGAGCTGGAGCAGGAAGTTTTTGATGGTCGGCTCTTTGCCGGGGTATTCTTTGTCAATCGTGACGTTCGCGGCGCTTGCCGTACGCATAGTGCATAACAGCATAAAGATGAGCGTGGCAAATATAGTGTACACATATGTAGTTTTGGGATGCCTGTTTTCCTTCATGGTCCGTATGAGCTTTTGCTTCTCGCTTGCGCTTATGCGCAAACTCATGGAACTGCCGTTGGCGTAGGCAATGACTGTGGTTCTACTGGTGTGTTCAATTTTGCCGGATTGGTCTATTTCTATGTGCATACGCAATTTAGTATAACATGGAATGAGATCAACTTGGCGTCTGCCGGACAGGTTTCGTCCTTCAGGAAAGCAGGTGCAGCGGGAGCTGCCCGTTTTTTAACGGTCACATTGAGGTGACCGTTAGTATGGTATACTGTATGCATGATTATCTTCCTGGACGAATAAAGATATATGACAGAAGATCTAGAAGCAAAATATTATCATACACTGGATGCGGAGGAGCGGGAAATTTTAGACGCCTACAACAAGGACGAGCTTAAAAGCGTCCCGAATATTGAAGAGGAAAAGCGGAAGCTTGTGGCGGCCGCGCGCGCGAGCATTGCCAAAAGAGCTTCGTCAAACACAGATTCAGAAACAGATGAGGTGCTTAGGTACGCGAGAAAATTCATTAACCGCTACCGCAAGGCCCTGGAGGCGCTTGCCAAAAAATAGAGTATGCGGTATTTGAGCGGGGAAGACATCCTAGTCAATAGGTACCAATAATCATTTTTTATGAAACGGCCAACACTGGCAATCATTATCATCATTGCGGCTATTGGCGGCGGAACCGCGTGGCAAGTTTCGCGTCCAGAAGCGCTGCCGGTTGAAGCGCCGGAAACCGCAGTACCTGCGGTTGCTTCTGATCCGGCAGACGCCACATACCGCATCAACGGTGAGGATGTTGTTTTGATTGATGGATATGCTGAATCAGCGGCAGGCAGCGGGACGTCAAAGACGGTAACCCGCGTGTGGAGCGGCGAGCCGCAGTTCGGGGATCTGGACGCGGATGGCGCGAACGACGCGGCTCTTATCATCACCCAAGACAACGGGGGATCGGGCACGTTTTTCTATATTGCGGCAGCGCTCAAAAACCGCGCAACCGGCGGCTATGATGGCACGGAAGCGTATCTCCTGGGAGATAGGATTGCTCCGCAGAACTTTAGCATCTACCGCGGCGCCATTGAGGTGAACTTCGCGGAGCGCGCTCCTGGGGAGCCCATGACTGCCCGGCCTTCGGTGGGGGTTACCACGTATCTGCGCGTGGAGGCAGGGGCGCTGGTCGGCTCAAATTCCAACTGAAAAGCGACTCAAACCGCGGGGCCTATTTGACTCATTTCCACCATTTGAGTTGAATAGCCTCCTGGGATGAGCCGACCCAAGCCGCGGCTCAAATGGTGTAATTGAGCCGCAGGCGGCCCTGGTTGGGCAGGACGCTTTTTTTGCAACCTTTTCGCTGGGGCGGCGTTGTAGTATACTAGACGCTGCTTTTGCTATTGACGGGATTGCCGCGTCGCCCGCCGAATCGGCGGGCTCCTCGCAATGACACCACCCCCTTGCCCCCTCCTGATTACAGGAGGGGGAACCATATGGAGAAATCAGAAGAACAACAACTCATCAAACGCGCCCAATCCGACCCCCAGGCGTTTGGGGCGATTTTTGACGAGTACTATGAGCCCATCTTCGGGTACGTGTTAAAACGCGTGGGAAACGTGCATGCGGCCCAGGACATCGCGAGCGAAACGTTTTTTAAAGCATTGGACCGCTTGTGGCAGTTCCAGTGGCGCGGTTTGTCAATCTCGTCGTGGTTATATAGAATCGCCACCAACGAAATCAACCAACATTTCCGCGCCGCTAAAAAGCGGCACTACTCCATTGAGGCCTTGCTTGAACAGGCCGGCATAGAGCTCGCGGATGAGCATGACTTGATGCGGGAAATCATGGAGCAGGAGCACGAGCTTGAGCGTGCGCACCAGTGGCGCGAGGCTCGCGCGCTGATCGCATCACTCCCGGAAAAGTACCAGGAGGTGCTGTCATTGCGGTACTTTGAAGATAAGAAGATTGCGGAAATCGCGTCAATTTTAGGCAAGCGCGAGGGCACTATCAAATCATTATTGTCACGCGGCACGTCATTGCTCCGTGCCAAAATGCAACCAAATCCAGACGGGCGCGTTGTAGATGGCAGAGAGGCGATTAGTCCCGCTTCCAAGGAGAGTTAAACGCACGCATATGGAGAATCATCCATTCCAAAACCTTGCGAAACCGCAGGTTGCGCGCATGCAAGCATCCAAGCGCCGCCTCCGTGCGGCACTGCTTACTGCGCATGAACATCGCTCCGGTATGCGTTCGTTTAGCCATATTATTAATGATGTGCTACATGCTATGTCATTAGGAAAAAAGAGCACTGCGCTCGCCACGCTGGCGCTGTTCGGGCTTGTGGTTGCTGCCGGTGTTGCCGGCCCAAGCGCGTCCGACGTTGCGCAGGCCGAGGGAACCGCAACCATCAAACGCGCGTTTGCGCGGTTTATCAACTTAACGGATGAGGAAAAGGCTGATCTGGAGTCGCGTTTTGTTGACCGCGTGCACTTTAAGGAGCCCGGCGAGGCGGGCATGTTTCGCGGCATGATGGAGTTTTCGGAAGAGGAGCGGGAAGCCATGCACCAGGAGATGAAAGCGTCTCTGGCTGATTCGTTGGCCGAGGCCCAGGCCGCTTCTGATGTGGAAGTGGTGAGCGGCGACGAGATGCCTGTGCCCGGATTTGCGGGCCGCGCAGGCCGGGCGTTCGGGTTCAAAATGATGCGGCACGCCGATGCGGAGCTTGCGAACCTTCCGGAAGACGTGCAGGCGCGCATCAAGGGCCACGAGGAAGACATGGAAGAGATGCGGCCCGTGAAGTTTTTGCGCTACACCAATACTTCGGGCCAGCAAGTCACTTTAGGCGTGAACGCGGCTGATGAGCCGGTGATGAAGTTCGTGGAAGGCGAGCGCCCGTTCCCGGGAGGCCCGGGCGGTCCGGCTGGCATGCGCCACGGCGGACCCATCAACGGGTGGTTTGAGAAAAAGGTTGAATAGGTATCAACCCCCCAGAGAGCGGCCTTTGCAATAGGGCCGCTTTTTGGTATGATGCGACATATGGAAGAACAATTTGAGGGACACTTTGAGCGCATGCGCCGCGAAACCTACCGCGCTCGCGCGAAATATTTTGAAGAAATGGGCCTTGAGCCAAAAGACGCCTCACGACTCGCGGAGTTGATTCAGATTTTGGACATGACTAAACTCTCTGCAGGTGAGCAATCAGAACGTCAGCAGCTTATGGAGAAGTACAAGGATACACCTCTTGAACTCAATACTACTTGAGTTTTTTCCACACCCACCAGGAGTAGCCAACGGTGTTGATGAGGAGGAGCACCAGCACGGCAACGAAGAGCGGCAGGGCGAGGGGTGCGGGCAAGA
>CAYIMZ010000052.1:0-3941 GCA_964364695.1 uncultured Gammaproteobacteria bacterium
CGTTTGTGACATATGGACGTGCGGATCATCGGTAACACGCAGGACCCCTGGGCGCAGGCAGTGCGGGCAAGCATCCCGACCAAAGCCAATACAAAGACCGTGCTGCTCATCAACAACAGCGCGCAAATTTTTGGCACGCCCCTGTACCGGATGCTCGGTTTCAGGGTGCTCTGGCTCGGGTCCTTGGATACAGCCGTACCAAAACAGCTCGTGCCCCTGGTGAGCCGTTTTGCGCATGCCATCATTGCCCCGAACCAAGCAACTGAAGCGCAGTACTTAAAAGCCGGGGTGAGCGACAAAAAGCTCGCGCTCGTGTACCCGCCGTGCGAAATACGAACCTCTGACACAAAAGACAGCCAAACATTTACCATTGCCTGCGACGGAGAAACGAGCATTGACCATGGCTTGGGAATGATCATGCGGGCTGTCCGGGATGCCAAGGACATCCTCGGAGACATTGTGCTTATCATTGGCGGCGCCATTGCTGACCGCGGCCGGGCTGAATGGCTTGCCCAGGAGCTGGATATGCGCGATTCGGTCAAACTGGTGCCTGCGCGCGGGTATGGCTGGATTGCGTCCTGCGACGTGTTTCTATTTATGCGCAACAACAATACTCCGGTTCCGCTTTCCTTGGCGCACGCGCTTGCCGCGGGAAAACCGGTCATTACTAATGACGCGCTGCCTCACCGAGAATTCGTGGTTCACCACAAAAACGGCATTCTTCTGAAAGATGCCAACTCTGACATGCTCTCCCAGGCGCTCATCAACCTTGGCCGCAAGCCGGAATGGCTCGCCGAACTCGGCCGCGAATCCGCGCAATTCGCGCATGAGCGGTTCAGCCCTGATATCGTCAAGAAAAAAATTGAGGCGCTGATCCCGTAGGACCAGCGCCTCGCGCAACCTTCTCCTTCTGCGCTACACGCGCACGCCGAGCCGCGCGAGGGCGCGATGCCCGATGTCACTGCGGTAGAAAAGGTTGTCGCACTGAATGCGATCAACTGCATCATACACCCAGTCTAGTGAATGTTGGATGTCTTCATGGACCGCAGTCACAGCAAGCACTCGGCCACCGGCTGTGCGCAGTTCATAGTCACCCCGTCCCTTCCACCTTCTCTCAGTGCCAGCGTGGAAGATATGAATAAACTGTGGATGTATGCCGACATCGGAAATCAGCCTGCCCGTCTCGTACTTGTCTGGGTACCCCTCCGAAGCAAGCACCACGCACACCGCGGCACGGTCTTGGTGCAACTCAACCTCCACTTCATTGAGCCTTCCATCGCAGCACGCGAGCATGAGCTCGACGAGATCGCTCTTGAGGAGCGGCAACACCACTTGGGCTTCCGGATCCCCGAAGCGGCAGTTGATCTCCACCACCTTGGGCCCGTCCTTAGTGACCATGATGCCCACGTACAGAACGCCCTTGTACGTCAGTCCCGCCCGTGCCATAGCGCGCACGATGGGCAGCACGATTGCCTTGTGGACCTCTGCCTGAATCTCGGGCGTTACCACAGGAGCCGGAGCGTACGCGCCCAGGCCGCCGGTGTTCGGACCGTCATCTCCCTCATAGACTCCGGGAGCAACCTTATGTCCGCGCGCCTTGTGGTCCTGCGAAGACGGGAGGTATGCCACATGCTCGCCGTCTACGAGCACGGTGATGGATGCCTCTTCGCCCTTCAGATACTCCATGACCACAGCCTTCTTGCCGGCATCGCCATACAAGTGTCGGACCATGATGTCGTAGATCGCGGTCCATACCTCTTCCTCGGTACGGCACACGCGAACTCCCTTGCCAGCTGCCAGTCCGTTGGCCTTGATGACCACGGCACCGTCCCATACGAACACAGTGAGCGCATACGAGAGCGCTGAAAGCGGATTGTCGAATACCTGGAACTTGCCCGTCGGGATCTCGTTTTCCCGACAGAGCTCCATGGCCAGCCCCTTGTCCAACTCCAAAGCGGCTGCCCCAAGTGTGGGGCAGAATACCCTGAACTCGGTACCATGTTCCTGGTTGTGCTGCCGCACAGCGTCCGCAAGCCCGGTCGCAATCACGTCTTCCGGGCCCGGCACCACGAGCGTGATTTCGTACTCAACCATGAATCGTATGATCGCATCCTGGTTGAGTATGTCCAGCTCGGGCACGCATTTCACGCGCGCCATCATGGCCATACCCGGGTTGCCTGGAGCCACGTACACCACTCCCACGTCCGGGTTCTGCAGTATCTTCCATATGAGCGCGTGCTCCCTGCCGCCCCTGCCGAGAACCAGAATCCGGTGCTTCTTAGTCTTCATGTCTTCCTCCTCGCAGGGTGTCTGCGTCAGGTTTCGGTGGTGAGTGCGTACTGGATAGCCTGCTCCACGAGATCCTCTTCGCCCGGATGGACGAACGGATCCGCGCAGTAGCTCTGTGACCGGCACAGGGTGCCATTTGCGAGCATCTGCAGCGCCTCGATCTGGACCTGCCACTCTATGGACAGCGCCCGCTGTTGTAGGCTAACGGCATCGTCTACCAGAATGGGGACCGTCCGATAGTGTAGCACTTCACCCCTGTCGTATTCCGGATGCATCCGCTGGCAGATAACCCGGGTGTGGGAGAGGATTCTGTGAAAACGCTGCCACACAAGCTCCGCGAACTTGAGTGCGGCTGCGTGCGGGCGTTTGCCGTACATACCTTTGCCGCCGAACCAGTGCGGACTAGGATGCTGGTTGATGCCCGAAAACGCGCGAACTACGTTCTTGGGCATCCTCGTGAGCCAGCCGTACTGGCCGAACCACTCCACCCCGCGCTCCCGAAAGAGGGCGATGATGGCTTCCCCGTATGCTTTCCTGCTGGGAAAGTCGCGAGGCCGCAGCATCACGATGTCGGAGTCTGGCATACCCAGTTCGTGCGCTTTATCGCACGCGCCGCAGAGCCGGTCCACCAGCAGCACGCGAGGCTCGATGTTCTGAACCCTGCCGCTCTTGATGGCCAGCAAGTTGGACCGAACCGTGGTGCCGCCGCCAGACGCGCAAAACGCCATAGCTACCATGGGATTTCTCCCGTGTGAAAAGTGAAAAGGACTTCATTCGCATCCTGTCGGATAATTACCATACCACATCCGCGCCATTTGGCAACAACAAAAGGCGCGTCATTCCGCCACAACCGGCTCAAGCGCGAGCAGAATGCCGAACTTCTGGCGGACCGTAGTGCGGATAACCCCGGCAAGCTCCAGAAGCTCCTCGCTAGTGCCGTTGCGGTTTACCAGGGCCAGGGTGTGATTCTCGGAAATGCCCACCTGTCCGTGTTTATGGCCTTTCTGGAACCCGGAGTGCTCTATCATCCAGGCCGCAGGGACTTTGATGCGGTGGTCGTTGGTTTCAAAAAACGGAATCTCTTCCACGGCCTTCTTGCGGCTTGAGTGCCACCTGGCCGAAAGCTGGGCAAATTCCTTCTGCGACAAAACAGGATTCGTAAAAAACGACCCGCAGGAAACGCTGTTCGGGTCCCGCTTGTCCACGACCATGGATTTTGACTTGCGCAGGCTAAGCACTGCCTTGCGGATGTGCTTGAGGCTTGTGTCCGCGGTTCCAAAAAGCGCCTCAAGCTTGTCTTTGAGCTGGAGGTAATTGGCTGTTGGGTGTGCTCCCCTGAACAGGCGGTACGTGACTTCGGTAATAATGTACTTGTCCTTATCCTTGCCCTTGAATCGGCTCATCCGGTACCCAAAGTTGCATTGCCCGTTGGTAAACGCGACTTCCTTAAGCGTCTTCCGGTCCAGAGCCTTCACTTGGGTGATGACATCAGCGACTTCCTGGCCGTAGGCGCCCACATTCTGGATGGGGGTTCCGCCAACTGAACCCGGAATGCCGGAGAGCGCTTCAATGCCCGCAAGGTTTTTGCTGATTGCTTTCTTAACCAGATCATCCCAGTTCTCGCCCGCCGCCGCAGCGACCTCTGTATAGGC
>CAYIMZ010000053.1:0-3933 GCA_964364695.1 uncultured Gammaproteobacteria bacterium
AAGCGCTACACGGCGCTCAAAGAGAAAGTTGCGGCTGGAAAATCATACAGCCTGGACGAGGCGTTGGCATTGGCAAAAGTTGCAGGCAACACTACGTTTGACGCAGGCGTGGAGCTCCACGTCCGCACGGGCATAGACGTCAAGCAGAGCGATGAGCAACTTCGTGGAACCGTGAGCCTGCCCCACGGGACCGGTAAGAAGCAGAGAATCGCGGCTCTCACCTCAAACCCCGATGCCGCGAAATCAGCCGGAGCCGCGCTTGCGGGAGGGGAAGAGCTCATCAAGGACATCCAGGCGGGAAAGATGGATTTTGACGTGCTGGTTGCTGAACCGGCATTCATGCCCAAGCTCGCGCCGGTTGCCAAAATCCTGGGTCCGCGCGGACTCATGCCCTCTCCCAAGAACGGCACAGTCAGCCCGGACGTCACCGTCGCAATCGGCGAGCTTGCCAGGGGCAAGGTTTCCTTCAAGAACGACAATACGGGCAACATCCATCTTCTGGTCGGCCGCGCGTCGTTTGACGCGGACAAGCTCGGCGAGAACATCCGGGCAGCCTATGACGCAATCAAGGCAGCCAAGCCCGCTGCGGTCAAGGGCACGTTCATCAAAAACGTGACCCTCGCAACCACCATGGGCCCGGGCATCCCCCTTGCGCTGTAGCGCTGGGGAGAAGTAGTGGAGAACAGGGTGGATTAGCCTTAATCCGCGCTGTTTTGTCTAGTGGTTTTAGCGGGGTGATTTTGGTACACTAACTAACCCATGACACTGCCGTACCAAAAAATCAAAGACCTCATCTTCGGGGCCAACCCCATGATTTTTTCCAAAGGGGTCATCGCAGGGAGCCAGATACAGCCCGCGTCCTTGGACCTCACGCTCGGGGAGCGCGTGTACCGCACCAGCTCAAGTTTTTTGCCCAAGCCCAGCGAGACCATCTGGGAGATTTTGTCTGCGCGCACGCTGTACGATTTTGAGCTCAAGCCCGGCACCATCCTGGAGCCGAACTCATCATACATCATCCCCTTGAATGAGTACGTTGATCTGGCGCCGGGCATGTACGCGTACGCAAACCCCAAGAGCTCCATCGGCCGGGTGGGATTGTTCGTGCGATTGCTGTGCGACCACACGCCGCGGTTTGATTACATTCCGCCGGGGTACAAGGGCCAGCTCTACTTGGAAGTGATCCCGTTGGATTTTGTGGTGAAGATTCATCCGGGGCTCGCGGCTAACCAGGTGCGGTTCAGGACAGAGGGCCCGTACCTTGCGCGGGAGAGCGAGCTGCGGCTCGCGCACGCCAAGCACGGCATCCTCTTTGACCAGTCTGGCACGCCGGTGATGCAGAACATGCTCCAGATTGACCATGGCGGCTTGATGCTCACCGCGGACCTTGAGAGCAGAGATATCATCGGCTACCGCGCAAAGCACGACACCACCAAGGCCATTGATCTGGGCCTCATCGGCGAGTACGAGCCCTCTGATTTCTGGGAGCCAATCATGCGCCCGGCAAGCGGCGAATTGATCCTGGTGCCCAATAACTTTTACCTGCTCTCAAGCATTGAGCGCATCACGTTTCCGCCCGCGTTTGCCGGGGAAATGGCGTCATACGATCCTTCCAGCGGGGAGATGCGCTCCCATTATGCCGGGTTCTTTGACCCGGGCTGGGGATTCGGCGCAGCAGGCGAGGGCGCGGGTACGCCCGCGGTGCTTGAGGTGCGCGCGCACAACGTGCCGTTCAGGCTCACGCGGCGGCAGATCATCTGCAAAATGGCGTATGAGCACATGCTGGAAGTTCCGGAAGTGCTGTACAGTTCCGGCATCGGCTCCCATTACACGGGCAGCGGGCCGAAACTCTCCAAACATTTCAAGCAGACCTGGCAGTGACACGCAGTGTCATCGCGAGCCGCCGAAGGCGGCGTGGCGATCCCGTGAATGTATGAATGTACGTATTAAACGAATTGATGCCTCACTCCCGCTTCCGCAGTACGAAACTGCTGGAGCGGCTGCGTTTGACTTCCTGGTGCGCGAGGATACGGTGATTCCGGCGCGCGGCATGGGCCGGGCTCCATCAAACGTCATTATTGAGATTCCGGACGGGTACATGCTCTGGGTCACGGACCGATCCGGCACTCTCAAAAAGACGGGCCTCTTAATCACCGAAGGCGTGATTGACCCGGATTTTTGCGGGGATGATGATGAGATTTTGCTCCAGTTCTACAATCCCACGGACGCTGATGTCGCCATCAAGCGCGGGGACCGCGTGGCCCAGGGCGTGTTCTTGCCCGTGCATCGCGGGGAGTGGGAAGAGACCGCTGTCATGGGGAACAAGAGCAGAGGGGGATTCGGGTCAACCGACACGTCGTTTGATTCCCCCTCCTCGTTGAGGAGGGGGCAAGGGGGTGGTGCGTCCGGTAAGCTGATTGTATTGTATGGCATTAACAATCTCGGCAAATCAACCCAGGCAAAACTACTGGTTGACCGACTGCAGAAAGAGGGGAAAAGGGCGGAGTATATCAAGTACGCGAGGTATGATTTAGAACCGAGCGGGCCGATGCTCAATGAGTATTTGCGTGGGGGGAACTCGTACCAGCTCTGGCCGCGCGAATTTCAACTGCTCGGCGCGGTTAATAAGTATCATTACCAACCAATACTGGAGCAGATGCTCGGTGACGGAATGTGTGTTGTCGCCGAGGATTATTGGGGAACCAGTGTTGCATGGGGAATGGGGGCTGGAGTCGGTAAAAAATTTTTAGCACGCATTAACGCGGGCCTCCGGAGAGAGGACATCGCATTTTTATTTGACGGCGCGCGATTTGTCGATTCAGTTGAGCAAAATCATAAACACGAGGCAGACAGCGTGCTTATCGAGAAGGTGCAAGAGATGCATCGTGAATTGGCACGAGAATACGGGTGGATTACCATTGACGCGAATCGGCCGATTGATGTGATTCATGAGCTCATTTGGGAGCGCGTAACCAAAATCATATATCAGTAGATTATGAAACAGTATTTAGATGTCGCGAAATACGTCATGGAGTACGGCGTAGATAGGCCGGATAGGACCGGCGTGGGCACGCGCAGCGCGTTCGGGTGCCCCATGCGGTTTGATCTGCGCAAGGGGTTTCCCTTGCTCACCACAAAAAAAGTGCACATGCGCTCCATCATCCACGAGCTTTTGTGGTTCTTAAAAGGCGAAACCAATGTGCGATATCTCCGGGACAACAAGGTCACCATCTGGGATGAGTGGGCCGATGAGCAGGGCGAGCTCGGGCCGGTGTACGGCAAGCAGTGGCGCGCGTGGCAGACTGCGGACGGACGCTCAATAGACCAAATTTCCGAGGCCATTGAGCAGATAAAAAACAATCCAACCTCGCGCCGCATCATTGTGAACGCATGGAACGTGGGCGAAATCCATAAGATGGCCTTGCCGCCGTGCCACATGTTTTTCCAGTTTTACGTGGCAAACGGCAAGCTCTCGTGCCTCTTGTACCAGCGCAGCTGCGATATGTTTTTGGGCGTGCCGTTCAATATTGCATCCTACTCGCTTCTCACCATGATGGTGGCCCAGGTATGCAATCTGGTGCCTGCGGAGTTCGTGCACATCCTCGGGGACACGCACATCTACCACAACCACTTTGAGCAGGTTCGTGAGCAGCTCTCTCGCACACCTCGCGCATTGCCGGAAATGCGCGTCAACCCGGACGTCAAAAATATTTTTGATTTTGCGTTTGATGATTTTGAGCTTGTGGGGTATGACCCGCACCCTGCCATAAAAGCGCCGATTGCGGTATAATGATACTGTTGGTGTCATTGCGAGCGAAGCGAAGCAATCCCGTGAACGACGAGATTGCCGCGGTCGCTTCGCTCCCTCGCAATGACAAATAACATGCATAAACCAATCATCAGCGCGATTGCGGCAATCGGCAAAAACCGCGAGCT
>CAYIMZ010000054.1:0-2434 GCA_964364695.1 uncultured Gammaproteobacteria bacterium
AACCCGAAGATTTTGGTTTTTGACGCGGGCTTTCAATTATCATTTCTCGCAACAGTGGGCTTGGTGTACATCAACCCCATGTTGCAGAAATTCACCGACAGGCTGCCAGACCTCGCCGGCGCAAAAGAAGCGCTGGTCACCACCCTCTCTGCCATGATTACCACCACGCCCCTCATCCTGTACCAGTTCGGCCGCTTGTCAATCGTAGCGCCGCTCGCAAACATCCTCATCATCCCCGCGATTCCGCCGACCATGGCGCTCGGATTTGCGGCGGGTGTTGCGGGCATGGCGTCGCAAACGCTCGGAGAGATTGCGGCCTGGCCCGCGTGGCTGTTCTTGGAGTACATGATCCGCGTTGCCGAAGGCTTGTCATCACTGCCCTTTGCGTCTTTGGAGTTCGGAAGCTTCCACTGGATGCTTATGCTCGCCCTGTATGCCGCAATCGGGTGGCTCGTGTGGCGGTATAATCAAAAGGCACGGGCGATATGACTATCAAGGGGTTCAGACACATCATCAGCTTTACGGCCGCTGTTGCGTCCGTTACCGTCATTCTGACTGCTGTCCTGTTCGTCCGAACGCATGCCCGCTCGCAGCAGACCGAAGTCATCTTTTTGGACATTGGCCAGGGGGACAGCGTGCTCATCAAAACCAGGTATGGCCAGAACATCCTCATAGACGGAGGACGCGACAATCGCGTGTTGGACCGGCTCGGCCGCAACCTGCCGTTCTTTGACAGGAGGCTTGACATGGTGATTGCAACGCACCCTGACGCTGACCACATCGCGGGACTGGTTCCGGTCCTCGCGCGGTACGATGTCGGGCTGGTGCTTGATCCGGGAGTCACCCACGACAGCGCCGTGTTTGAAGCGCTGTACAACGTCATCAATCAAAAACAGATACCCGTGCGTTATGTGGAGTCACGGCAGACGTACGAACTAGGAGAGGGCATCACGCTGGATGTGTTGTATCCTAACCGGAGTTTTGTTGGGAAAGACATTGAGGACAACAACGTGGCATCAATTATCGTCAAATTTACAGACCACGAGATTGACTACATGCTCACCGGGGATGCGCCCAGTGAAGTTGAGAACGCGCTCGTCGCATCATATGGGAAATATCTGGATGCGGAAGTGCTCAAGGCCGGGCACCACGGCAGCGACACCTCCAGTTCCGACCTGTTTCTGGACGCCGTCGCCCCGGAAGTCGCGGTCATCCAGGTTGGCGCGGACAATCGGTACGGCCACCCCAGCTTTCGCGTGCTGAACCGCCTGAAAGCGCGAAACATCCCGGTCTTGCGCAACGATGAGCTGGGGGACATCACCCTCGCGACAGACGGTGAAACCGTGGAGTGGGCTCCCTAGCCCCCAACCTAACCCAACCTTGCAGTTTTGGCGCGTTTTGGTACAATTACTTGCATCATGGAACAGACACAAACCCAGGCACCAGGCGCGAAAATACTCCTCATTGAAGATGAGGAAATGCTTGCCACCATGTACAAAACCAAGTTTGAGAAAGAGGGGCTCGCGATTGACGTGGCGAGCGACGGGGAGGCGGGTGTGGCAATGGCGCAAGCGCAGCCGTACAGCGTGGTTTTGGTTGATATCATCATGCCCAAGCTGGACGGGTTCGCGGTGTTGAAGAAGCTGCGCAGCATGCCGCAGTACGCGACCACTCCCATCATCATGCTCACGAACCTCGGGCAGGAAGAGGACGTTGCAAAAGGCAAAGAGTACGGGGCAACCGACTACCTGGTGAAGGCCAACTTTACGCCGAGCCAGGTCTTGGAGAAGATTAAAAACGTTTCATCTAACCAGTAAGAGTACGTATGGCAAAACACCCCAGAGAAGAAATCACGTTCCTCATGGTAAAGCCGGACGCGGTGCGGCGCGGCTTAACCGGAGAGGTCATCCGCAGAATAGAGCAGGTTGGTTTGAAGATTGTGGGCTTGCGGATGTTTAAGCCGACTAACAAGCAGATTGACGAGCACTACCCCAAGGACCGCGCGTGGATTAACCGCCTCGGCGAGAAGACATTGGCAACGTACGCAAAGTACGGGTACGATACGGTTGCAGAACTCGGCACGGACAAAGCGGAAAAAATCGGGCCCATGGTGCGGAAGTGGCTCATTGAGTTCATGAATAGCGGCCCGGTGGTTGCTATGGTGGTGAAGGGCGTGCACGCGGTTGGCATGACCCGCAAGCTTGCGGGCTCAACCATGCCGTCCGACTCCGAACTCGGCACCATCCGCGGCGACTTTTCCGTGGACTCGGCCGCTGCCGCGAACCGCGACAAGCGGGCCGTGCACAATTTGGTGCACGCGTCCGAGACCGAAAAAGAGGCCGAGCACGAAATCAACCACTGGTTCGGCCGCGGCGAAAAGCTTTCGGACTACGAGCGGAACGACGAGATGGTCTTATACCCTTCGGGCCGCTAG
>CAYIMZ010000054.1:2534-3849 GCA_964364695.1 uncultured Gammaproteobacteria bacterium
CGGGCTGTGGCGCAGTTGGTAGCGCGCAAGGCTGGGGGTCTTGAGGTCGCGGGTTCGAGCCCCGCCAGCCCGACCATTTGGATCAGCGTATTCGGTGTGATACAATAGGCACGTATGCAGATTCTACCCGAGGGGGAAAAATTTAAACTGACAGAGCTTGGGTATGCGTATGGCGCGCTTGAAGCGGCTATTGACGCGCAAACCATGGAAATCCACTACACCAAGCACCACCAGGGGTACGTGGACAAGCTCAATGCCGCGCTTGAGGGGCACCCAGACCTTGCCCGAAAATCACTCAACGAGATACTGGGCGATCTCGCGAGCGTGCCCGAGGAGGTGCGGACCGCGGTGCGCAACAACGGAGGAGGCCATTTTAATCACTCCCTGTTCTGGCAGATCATGTCGCCTCATGGCGGCGGAGAACCCGGGGGTACACTCAAAGATGCTATCGCCGAAGCGTTCGGCTCTTTTGACGCATTCAAACAGCAGTTTGCCGCGGCCGCAGGCGCGCGATTCGGCAGCGGCTGGGCCTGGCTCTCCGTCAACAACGGGAAACTGGAAGTGTCATCAACCCCGAACCAAGACAGTCCGGTCATGGAGGGTACAACGCCCGTACTCGGGCTGGACGTGTGGGAGCACGCGTACTACCTGCGCTACCAGAACAGGCGGCCTGATTACGCCAATGCCTGGTGGAGCGTGGTCAACTGGGAGGCAGTCAACAATCTTTTTACCACTAATCAGTAGGAGCGATTCATATGGCGGAAGAACAAGACATGCAGGCCCCGGCGGAGGGCGTGCCTGCGGAGGAGCAGGGTGGGGGGAAAACAAAAATTGCGGCCGCGGCGGCGGTTATCATTATCATACTTGCCGGGGTCGCGGTGTACGCGCAGAGGGGCGGGTTCGGCGGTTTGGAGCAAGCAGATGAGGAGCCAGCCGAGGTTATTGAGACATTTGGCGAAGGAGCGGCAGCAGATGCCATGGAGGAAGGTGCGATGATGGAGGGCGAGGCTGGGGCAGGCACCACGGTCGGGGGCGGCATTGAGCTTGATGCGCCCCAGGGGCAGGCACAAGAGTTTGACGTGACCGGCAAGAACTTTGAGTTTTCACTGAAAGAAATCCGCGTCAAAAAGGGCGACACGGTCCGGGTCAACTTCACGAGCGCCGGCGGAACGCACAACTGGATGGTTCACGAGTTTGACGCCACCACCGAGACCGTGAGCGAAGGGGGTATGTCCGCGGTCGTCTTTGTCGCGGACAAGGTAGGCGAGTTTGAGTACCACTGCATGGTCGGCTCGCACAGCCAACTCGGCATGGT
>CAYIMZ010000055.1:0-3837 GCA_964364695.1 uncultured Gammaproteobacteria bacterium
CAAGCAAGCAACAGGCGCAGCACTGTCTGACGAAATCTGCCTGCGCTGCCTGAACCTGTAGGAGACACGGGGTATGGCTTTTTCAGTAGCCTGCTGTAAAGAATACAGACAGGAATCAAAGTAAATCCAAAATATCTGATTTTTTTTACTCTAAGACCCGCATCACCAAAGAGCACGCGCAGACTTGCTTTTGTGTAACGCCGAAAATGCCCAAGCATTTGGTCGTGGTATCCGAATAGTGAAGGCATGGCCGGTACGGTTATGATGACCAAGCCGCCCGGACGCGCCAGGCGCGCCAGTTTTTCCAGTGCAGCCTGGTCGGCCTGGATATGTTCCAGCACGTCGGTGGCGACCACCGCGTCAAAAAGCTGATTTGACGCAAAGGCTTCAATTGAGCTTACTTCAAAATTAACCCTATCAGAACCACGATGACTCCGAGCCAATGCTATATATTCCTCCGAGGGGTCAATCCCCTGCACGCGATGCCCATCCTGCGCCAGCAGAAACGAAAGTTCGCCCGAACCGCACCCCGCATTCAGAATCCGCAGTGGTCCGCATCCGGCAAGCGCCTCCTTAATAATTCCGTACTTGGTAAGCGCATACAAATCACCGGATTTCTCCCGCAGATCATTGTATTGGTACTGGTTGTACACCTCACTCATACTGGTAGACTCGGACGCCCCCGGCGTCATACATTAGCTCGTACTGCGCGAACGATTCCTCGGTAACGCCAAGCGCTCGCTCGCGCGGACCTACAAACAAGTAGTCAAGCTGGTATGCGAACCCGTCCGCCAGACTATACTCCTGGTACTGCAAAAGGATGCGTTCCCATAATCCGTACGGAATTGCAAAGCTCTCATACTCCGTGGGGTTCAAGTACTTGTCCAGCGCCGTGTCCTCGTAGCGCGCCGTAAAAAAATACACCACCCCCTCCGGAGTCGCGAGCAGCTCGGCGAGCGTTTGCGGCTTCACGCCAAACAGCTTGTAGGTAATCAGCATGCGCTCAATGATCTCCTGCTCGCTCGCAATGCTCGTCTGCGAGCGGGGCATGAACAGCTTGTGGTGCGTGAATACCGGCACATCAATATTGGTTCCGAGCGACGGCGTTGCCACCACGCTGCCGCGGGGCAACGTTTTATCCATCCACGCGTACGCGTCCAATAGGTTTTGGCCAACCGTATACTGCTCAGCGCGGGCCGGCTCAAGCTCAAACTCAAGCCGCACCATGTTCCCTGCCAGCACCACCGGAATAACAATGCCAAGCACCGCGATTGCCCGTTTGAATCGGTGCAATCGACCCTCAGTGTACTGATACAGAAAGCGCAAAATGGCCGCCCAGCTCACCCCGACCGTAATCAGAAACACGCGTGTGGACCAGTGATCAGACTGAATATTGAACCCGGCCACCAGCTGTGCGTTGAGCACGACAATGTTCGCTGCGAGCAAGGCAGCAACCAGGATTGCCGCTCGGGTTTGTTTCGTCCTGCGACCGAGCCACACCACAAGACACGCCATACCTGCGTACAGTATGTACGTTTTCCAAAGACCAAACCGGAACGAACGCCCAACCTCCAGCCCGCCCCGTTCAATAAGCTCCTGGTACTGTGGCAGGCTCATGAGCTCGTACTGGTTGAGCCAAAATGGAATTGAAACAAAAAGCCCCAGCACGATTGCACCAAGTATGCGCAGTGCCGCATCCTTGTGTTTGCAAAAAAGCATTGCCACAAACAGCAGCCCGAGCACGACGGTTGCGTACGACCAAAAATAGAAGTAGAAGTAAAACAGCAAACCATAGAACACCCCCGCCAGCACCGTGTATCGGCGCTCCCTCTTGGTTAAAATCTGGTGAGCAAAATGGATGCATAAAATAAAGAACACGCCAGATGGTATGAACGCCTCGCGCCGCAGGTACGTAAGATCGTACAGAGGACTGATGATTTGCTTAAACTCCCACAGCGAAGATGGTGGAAGGAGGTGTGGCAACTGCGGAAACAGCATCAGCACCAAAGACGAAAACAGCGCAGCGTACCGGTTCGCGAGCAGTCGCGAAAACAGCAAAAAGAACCCACCAAACAAGAGCATGGGAAACAAGGCATCAGTAATGACGACCGTTGCTGAAACTGATTTGGTGAGCCACAAAAACGGCGCAAAAATCGCGACTGACAAGAACGGCCAGAGTGTTGGGCCGCCTTGGTGCTCCAGCGTGTCATCATAGCTCAAAAGACCATCACCATCCAAAATGCCGCGGTACCGGGCCGCGTGCACATTGAACATGTCAAAGCTCGCCTCCTGAGTCCACGCAAAGTACTGCGTGCCCTGCTTTGAAAGCTCGTGCTCGCGAATCATGTGCGGCAGGGAATAGATGGCGCCCACTGTGACGACCGCGATGATAAACGCTATGTTGAATCTGCTGATCTTCATGTGGTGCGTCGCGCACCTCTCCGCGCGCGTGCTGCCCAGAGCTTGCGCACACAGTAGGTACAGATAACCAGATGGTAGCGCACGTAGCGCCACACGTGCAGAGGCGGCAAACTCTCCTTAAAACCATGACGCAGGTACACCGCGAGCGATTTACAGAGAATGTTTCCGGCGCGCAAAAAGTTGACCCACAGCGAGGTGAACGTTGGCCGCACTGCCACAGCTTGCCCGGGGGCGATCATTTTCTGGCGCGTCAATGAGAGATAGTAGTTGTCTTTTGTCAATGCTTCACGGTACGAGGGTGTCATATAGCTGTATATCGCGCCTCTCAGCTGCACCTCGCGCGCGTCTTTGGGGATGGTCAATTTTTCGTGCACCAGCTTGCCTGGTTTCCAGGCAACGCCGCTCCTGCGGTGGTAGAGGTGCGGCACGTACGTGGGAGTGTTGAATGAATGCCGCACCACTCGTTTACCCATAATAGCAATTTTATGCACTATAAATATGCGCTTAGGGTCGTTTGAGGAGAGTGACAAGCGAATCTCGTCCGCAAGCTCAGGCGATATAAACTCATCGGAATCAAGGTACAGAATCCAGTCGCAGCGCGACAGCTTCTCAGCTTTCAGGCGCATGTCCGTAAAGCTCGCAATGGCAACGTTCGGCTCATCGGTATCTTGTTGTTTGTACACGGGAATACTATGGCGCCGCGCAATATCCAGAGTCCGGTCCGTGCTGTTGCCGTCCAGCAAGAATACGTCGCCAAAATCGCGCACGCTCTCAAGGCACTGCGCGAGATGAACCGCTGAGTTCAGGGTGAGCAGGGGAACTGAACACTGAATTTTTTCCTGGCTAGACATACGCGTTACACGTTGTGATGATTCGCTCAACGTCAGATTGGGCAAGCAACGGATGAAGCGGCAGGCTCAATACTGTGCGGTGAATCTCCTCGGTGGCGAGGAAACTCATACTGTTCCACTCACGGAACGCCTCTTGCTTATGCGGCGGCACGGGGTAGTGGACGATGGTCTGAATTCCTTGGTCTGACAGATATTTCTGAAATCGGTCCCGCCCTTGTATGCGTATGACGAACAGGTGCCACACGTGGGACTCGTCCTGCAGCGCCTGCGGAAGAATCAGTTTTTCATTCTTAATGCCTTCTAAGTATTGACGCGCGATTTCGCGCCGCTTTTTGTTATCCTCATCAAGATATTTAAGTTTGACGAGGAGCACCGCGGCCTGGATTTCATCCAACCGGCTGTTCACTCCTTGGTACTGGTTGTAATACTTTTTCTGGCTACCATAGTTGCGCAATGCACGAACCGTTTCTGCAAACCGCGCATCATTCGTGGTGACCGCACCAGCATCTCCTAACGCACCTAAATTCTTCCCCGGATAAAAACTGAATCCCGCGGCATCACCCAA
>CAYIMZ010000056.1:0-3815 GCA_964364695.1 uncultured Gammaproteobacteria bacterium
CGCGCCGCTCGCGTTTTTACGAACTTGAGCCAGTCCCGGTTCGGGCCCTTTCGGTTGCGCTCTATGACAATCTCAACCATGTCTCCGCTCTTTAAGGGCGTATCAAGGGAAGCCATCTGGTTGTTGATGCGGGCTGCGGTGGCTTTGTCGCCAATCTGGGTGTGGATGTGGTACGCGAAATCAATGGGGGTTGAGTTCTCGGGCAGATCTATCACATCGCCCTTGGGAGTGAACACGAAAATACGGTCGCCGAACACGTCAATCTTGAGCGAGTCCAAGTACTCTCCGCTGTCGGCAATTTCCTGCTGCCACTTGGAGAGCTCCTGCACCCAATCAAGTTTTTTGTCCAACTTGATGGAGCCGCGCTCATCGTAGTTCCAGTGCGCGGCAATGCCGTACTCGGCCGCCGCGTGCATAGCAGGGGTTTTGATCTGCACCTCAAGGGTTTTGCCGCGGTCGCAGAAGATGGTGGTGTGCAATGACTGGTACCCGTTGGGCTTGGGCTGGGCAATGAAATCCTTGAACCGGTTCGGCAGCGGCCTCCACTGGTTGTGGATGATGCCAAGCGCGCGGTAGCAGTCCGCGATAGTCGGGACCACTACGCGCAAGGCAATGATGTCGTGGACCCTCGCGAGCTCGTTGTTGTGGGTCTGCAGCTTCTTGTACAGGCTCCACATGTCCTTGGTGCGCCTGGAAATTTCTATGATTTTTACGCGCTCACGCTTGAGCACGCCCTTGATCTCACGGCACATGCAGGTGAGGATTTCATCGCGCTCTTTGAAGTTTTTCTCAAGCGCGTCCTTGAGGCCCTGGTACTCCGCGGGGTAGAGGTACTTAAACGAGAGGTCCTCAAGCTTTCCCTTGAGCTGCCACATGCCGAGCCGGTTTGCGATAGGGGCGTATATTTCCAGGGTTTCGCGCGCGATGCGTTCCTGTTTTTCGGGCTCAAGCGCATCAAGAGTCTTTAGGTTGTGCAAGCGGTCCGCGAACTTGATGAAGATGACGCGGATGTCCGAAGCCATGGCAACGAACATCTTGCGCAAATTTTCCAGGTACCGCTCAATGCCGCGGTATTTCAATTTCCCAAGCTTGGTGATGCCCTCAACCAGGCCTGCCACGTCGCTGCCGAAGTTTTTGCGCACGTCTCCCAGGGTTTTGTCCGTGTCCTCGGGCACGTCGTGCAAGAGTCCCGCCACAATGGTGTCCTGGTCCAAGTGGTAGCGGGCCAGGGTTTTTGCGGTTTCCAAGGAATGGTTGATGTAGGGCTCCCCGTTTTTGCGCGTTTTGTCCCGGTGCGCATCGTCTGCAAAGTCAAATGCCAGGCGGATGAGGTCCTGGTCCACTTTGAGCTTTTCATCATCTATGATTTTGATGAGTTCTTTGACATCCGCCATGTTATTCCGCTTTTTTAGTGAACTTGCAGTCGCGGCTTGAGCACTTATAGGTTCCCTTGGGCCCGAACACGAGCTGGCTCTTGCACTCGGGGCATTTCTCGTTGATGGGTTTGGCGAAAAACGCGGTTTTGCAGTTTGGGTACTGGTTGCAGGCGTAGAATGTGCGGCCGGCCTTTGAGCGCTTTTCCACGATTTCGCCTTTGCCGCACGCGGGGCACGCGACACCCGTGCCTTTTTCTATCTTCTTTATTCCCTTGCAGTCCGGGTACTTGGTGCAGCCCAGGAACTTGCCGAACTTGCCGTGCTTGACCTGCATTGCTGCTCCGCACTCCGGGCACTTTTCATCTGTCGTCTCCGGCTCCTCCGGCTCGCCGTTTCCGTTGATCGGTTTGGTGTTCTTGCAGTCCGGAAACCCGGTGCACGCGAGGAAGCGGCCGTAGCGCCCGGTTTTGATGATCATGGGCTTGCCGCACTTGTCGCACTTCTCATCGGTCGCCTCTTCGGTAAGGTCTTTTTTGGACAGGGTTTCGGTTTTTTCCATAAGGTTCTTTTTAAAAGGGTCGTAAAATTCTCTGATTGCTTTTTCCCAGTCAAGTTTTCCTTCCGCGATTTCGTCCAGCTCATCTTCCATGCGGGCCGTGAACTGGTAGTCCGTGATGGCCGGGAAGTGCTCAACCAGGATGTCGTTCACTAAAAACGCGATGTCAGTCGGCTTAAGGCGGCGGTTCTCAATGCGCTCCACATACCCCCGGTCAATGATGGTTGAAATGGTTGGCGCGTACGTTGAGGGCCTGCCAATGCCGTACTCTTCCAGCGCCTTCACGAGCGATGCGTCGCTGTAGCGCGCCGCAGGCTCGGTGAAATGCTGGTTCGGCGCAAGCTCGGCGCAATCAACTTTTTCTTTTTCTTTGAGTTCGGGCAACACGTCTTCCCGTTGCGATTCCGGGTAGATTTTTAAAAACCCGTCAAACGTGATGACTTGGCCTGTTGCGCGGAACACGTACTCTGCGTCTGTTTTGGCGGAGACGTCAACTGACGTTGCGTCCATGAGCGCCTCCGGCATCTGCGAGGCTAAGGCGCGGCGCCAGATGAGGCCATAGAGCTTGGCCTGGGATGCGTCCAAGGCGCTTTTCAGGACGGCCGGGTCATTGGCCGCTTCGGTCGGCCTGATTGCCTCGTGCGCTTCCTGCGCTGCCTTGGCCTTGGTCTTGTAGGCGCGCGGCTTTGTTAACGCATATTCTTTGCCGAACTGTTTGGCCAAGTACTGCTGTGCGTCATTGAGAAATTTTGAGGATAGGTTCACGGAGTCAGTTCGCATGTACGTGATGTGCCCCTCTTCGTAGAGCTGCTGGGCGGCCCGCATGGTTTGCTTTGCGGAAAATCCAAGCTTGCGGTTTGCTTCCTGCTGGAGCGTTGAGGTGGTGAACGGAGGGGCCGGGGTTTTCTTGGTCTGTTTCTTTTCCACGCGCGTAACGGCGTAGGTTGCGCTCGCAAGGTCAGCCGCGAGCTCGTGGGCGTGAGTGGTATCCTTGATTTCAAATTTATCAAGCGTGCCTCCGTTGATGGCAGCGAGCTTGGCGCTGAAAAATCCTTCGGGCAAATTCTTTTCATCCAGCGCGCCAGATGCTTGTGCGCCCTGCTTGGAGAAAATCGCGTCTATGGTCCAGTACTCAACCGCTTCAAACTGCTGGATTTCGGTTTCCCGCTCCACAATCAACCTCACCGCAACAGACTGCACCCGGCCCGCAGAGAGGCCGCGCGCGACTTTCTTCCACAGGAACGGCGAGAGCTCGTACCCAACCAACCGGTCCAGGATGCGGCGCGCCTGCTGCGCGTCCACGCGGTGCATGTCAATGGCTCGCGGGTGCTCCAGGGATTCCTCAATTGCGGATTTCGTGATTTCGTGGAACGTGATGCGCTTTACCTGGCCGGGTTTGGGCTTTAAGAGCTCAAAGAGGTGCCAGGCAATGGCCTCGCCTTCGCGGTCCTCGTCCGTTGCGAAGTAGATGAACTTGGATTTTTTCGCGGCAGCCTTGAGGGCGTCCACGACTTTTTTCTTTTCCGCATCCTCCACCACGTACGTGGGCTCAAAGTTGTTGTCTACGTCAATGCCAAGGTCCTTTTTGGGGAGATCGCGGATGTGGCCGTAGGACGACTTAACCGCAAAATCCTTGCCCAGGAATTTGGATATGGTCTTGGCTTTGGTGGGTGATTCTACAATGACGAGGTCAGGCATGGTTTCGCTTGGTTAAGACTACTACTTCACTGATCCAGCGCTTGCGGAGCTCTCCGGCAAGATAGAACGAGCCGGTTATGAGGAGCGCATCTCGGGGTTTGAGTTTTTTCAGGGCTGCTTTCAGGGCGGTGCGCGGATTGGGCGCCGCGCGCTTGGGGAGTGCGGTCATGGCTGCGAGTTTTTTG
>CAYIMZ010000057.1:0-3773 GCA_964364695.1 uncultured Gammaproteobacteria bacterium
GGAGACAGCCGTGGGAACGCTCAAGAAGCTCTTCGGAATGGGTTTGTCGCTGTTCATGGACACCGGAACTGGTGTCATTGCGGTCCATACGGTAAGCGCCGTATTCGGCAGGAGCATTGAGTGGTATGACTACCTGATCGCCATATTCTTTGCGGTGATGCCGGATCTGGATATGTTCATCCCGCTCATCGTTGAGTTCACCGGCGGCGATGAGTCAGACTCATCCCACAAGGCGCTGCCCACGCACTATCCGCTGTTCATGGTGCCGTTCATCGGAGGACTCGCCTTGCTGGTGTCCCCCCTGTTCTATGGATCCCTGGTAGTAACCTGCCTCTTGGCACACTTCTTCCATGATTCATGGCAGAGCCAGGAGAACGGACCTGGCGTGCGGTGGCTCGCGCCGTTCGGCAAGCGCTACTACCAGCTCCTCTCCAGGCATGCCCAGGGAGAACCCCTCAAGCTCGTCTTGGTGGTGAGCCCCGAACGCGTGGAGCGGGCGTTTGAGGAGACGCTGGAAGAATGGCTTGAGAGCATCTTCTTCCGGTTCACCTGGGAAAACGCCATCGGCATTGCGACATTCACAGTCAGTATCTGCCTGGCAACGCACAATCTCCTGCGCTAGGCAGGGGCTGACACGCGCCCCGAGCCCTCTTGGTCCGCCAAGGGGGCTCGTTTTTTATATCTATATATGTATCTAGATATTTTATGCCGTATACTTATCAAGATGCTCTTTGTAGTACGCAACTGTCTTTTGCAGCCCCTCGCGCAGCCGCGTCTTGGGCTCCCAGCCCAGCTCGTCCTTGATTTTACTGAAATCACTGTAGTAGTCGCCAATGTCTATTTTCTTTTTCTCTTCCGGCCATGGGATAAGCTCGTAGCTGCCGCGTCCTGACAGCTCCACGAGCAACCCGGCAAGCTCTTTCAAGTTGACAACTTCCGAACTGCCGAGATTGTAAATCTGGCCGTTGGCTCGCTCGTCCGCGCCTACTATTAAAAGCGCATCGCACACGTCATCCACAAAGTTCAAGTCCCGCTTCTGGCTGCCATCCCCGTAAATCTGGATGGTATTGCCTTCCACGGCCTGGCGGATGAACCAGCCGATAAAGCCCTGGCGGTTGTGTTTTACGAGCTGGCGGGGGCCGTACACGTTGGTCATGCGCACACTGGCCGTCCGGATGCCGTGAACATTGTTGTACAGGATGTGGTACCACTCGCCTGCGTTGATGTTGATACCGTTGACGTCCGTGGGCCTCACCGGATGTCTTTCGTCAACCGGCAAATACTGCGGCTTTCCATAAATTTGCCGTGACGATGGGTACACAATCTTGATATCCTTATTGTGCTGCCGGCACGCCTCAAGGATAGACACTTGGCTCGTGACGTTGATTTCCAAATCCGTAAACGGGTCAGCCATGCTGTCTATGTGCGAAACCTGGCCCGCCATGTTGAACAAATAGTCCTTGCCGCGGATCAAGTGGTTGATGCTGTACCGGTCCCGAATGTCGCCGATGTTGATGGAGAGCTTGTTGCGGATGTCTTCCACGTTGAACAAATTGCCGCCGTACGCCCAAATCAACGAATCAATGATGGTCACGTTCGCCCCAAGGCTCACCAGGCGGCGCGCCAAATTTGAACCGATGAACCCTAATCCGCCGGTGATCAAAACGTTTTTTCCTCGGTATGCTTCTTCTGTGCTCATGGCTCCTTCTTAGAAACAATCAAATCAAACCACAAAAACACGAGCTGCCACAATGTCTTGAACACGCGCCGAAAATTAAAAAACTGGGACGTGCCGTGCGTGCGGAAGTAGTGGTGCACCCCGACCTCCGCAAACGTAAATCCTGCCTGCTGGAACTTTTTGACCATCTCAATGGTAATGGTGCCTGTGTTGCTCTCAAGCCGCACCTTATCAAACACCGCGCGCCGGATGAGCCGATAGTCGCAGTCCGGGTCTTTTATAGGCAGCCAGAACACCAGGCGCATAGCTTCTTGGTAGACCCAACCAACGATAACGCGGTGGAGCGGATCGTTTCGCTTGATCTTATAACCATTCACAATATCCACGTTATCGCCCATTTTCTCCAAGAGGAGGGGTAATTCCCGCACGTCGTACTGCCCGTCCCCGTCCGTGTAGAACACTAGTTCTTTGGTTGTCGCTGCAAATCCGGAGCGCAGTGCCGCGCCGTAGCCGCGGTTTTTCTCGTGCATAATGAGTCTAAGCTTTGGAACGTCGTGCTGCAGCTCAAGGAGCAGCTCGCGGCTGCCGTCCATTGAACCATCGTCAATGACTATAATTTCGTAGTCATCAGTAAGCCGCTCCAGAACTTTCTTCACTTCCAAAACGAGCGCCGCGATGGTTCCTTTATCGTTGTAGCATGGGAAAAAGGCGGTGATTGAGTATGGTTTGGCGCGGTCCATGTTGTTGGTTGACATGATTACGGATTCCTATTTCTTCTGACCAATAATGATGTTCGTATCCCGGGCTCCGGGGATTAAGCATGAGAGCAACCGAAACAAACTTATGTACCACGAACGTACTGACAGGAGTTTAAAACGCGGTTGCATACTCTGCACATTATGCTTAAAAAGCACCCATATGTCAAGCCATGCGAACATCTGGCTAAGTTCGCCGAGCGTGTACTCACGCCAATGGCCAATGTAGCGCTCTCCTTCGTTGAACTGGTCCGGCAAATGCGCGGACACGGGCGAACGACCAAACAGAAACCGCACACGATTCAAAAGATGGCTGATGTTGGGCGTTGCAAGGTACATGATGCCTCCCTGCTCTAAAACACCGAGCATCCGTTCCAAAAACCGCTTGGGGTCTTTTTGGTGCTCAATGGTCGCAATGCTGATAACCGCGCCGTACACTGCGGCAACATCATCGTGCAGAATATCTTTAGCCAGAATTGAGAGCCCCTGCTCTTTCCAAACGCGCTGGAGGCCCTCAATGTCTTGAATACCAAAACTCGTACCGGGCTCAAATAAATATTTGTCTACTCCGGTAACGCGGTATCCGAGCAACAGGAGCGCTACATCCAAAATCCCGATACCGCACCCAACGTCCAAGATGGCACTCTCTTTGGGAATGTGCTTAGTGATGTAGCGCAGGTGCACGAGGTTATTGTGAAACTCCCAGCGCTGCTTGTCTGCGTATGGCGACAAAATCAAGTATGCTTTTTTAAGCGCTTCGACGTTGGTCATATGGCGGTTATTCCCCTCATAACAATGGCATCAAATTTTTCTTGCGAAAACAATTTCTGGCTCAATGCAAGCGCGTTCTGTGAGAGTAAACGCCGCAAACCAATATCCTGCATCCGCAAAATCTGCTCCACGAATTCGTCTTTGGTTTTTGCAAACAGCGCGTGCTCGGCATCTCGGTATGGATACCCCGCAATGCCGCGTTCTGAAACGACTGACGGAATGCCATACACGAGCGGCTCAAAAATCTTTTGCTGCATGCCAGCACCCATAAGCGACGGGATAACCGCTATGTCAACTTCATCACGCAGAAACGCATCCAGGTCCTCCACAAACCCTTCTTCTCTGATGTTCCCATGGCACAGCGCTGACAAATCCTTTGGAAGTTTTTTGCCAAGAATGTGGAAAAAAAACCTGCCCGGCATGCGGCGCTCTACCTCTGGCGCAATATTTTTGATCACAAACTCCGCGGCTTTTCGATTATGGTGCACGTTGTATGAGGCGCCCATGAAAAACAGATGCAAAACTTCGCTCTCGCGGATTTCTCTGCTCTGTTTGACAAGGCCCGGCAA
>CAYIMZ010000058.1:0-3767 GCA_964364695.1 uncultured Gammaproteobacteria bacterium
CCGATCTTCAGCTTCATCCAGAAGCACGGCCCGGTTGACGATGAGGAGGCATACGGAACCTTCAACATGGGAGCCGGGTTTGGCCTCTATGTTGCGGAGGCGGACGTGGCCACGGTGGTGGATGTCGCAGCCTCGCTCGAGCTCGTCGCGTTCCGTGCCGGTCGCATTGAAGAAAGCGACGCTAAGAAAGTCGTCATCAAGCCAAAAGACCTTGAGTTCAAAGGAGAAACGCTCAAGGTCCGGTGAAGCGCATTCTCCTGCTCCACAGGTCTGCCACTGCACAGTGGCAGACCTTTTTTTGTATCAAAAAATCCCCGCCGAGTGGATAGACCACCCGACGGGGAGTACCGAGCGCCGCGGAACTACATTCCGCAACACCAATTGTACAAATTCTGCGCCGCATAGAGCCACGGAGAGGCCTCCAATTTCTCCCGAAGCTTGCGTGGAATGTAGTGCCAGTTGTGCAGTTGCGGCAGCCGTTCCGGATGCGGCATCATGGCAACATGCCTGCCGGACTCATCGCACAGCGCGGTCCAACCCTTGGGCGACCCGTTGGGGTTGTGGGGGTACTGCTCCGTGGGGCATCCGTCCGGCGTCACGTAGGACGCAACCACCTGCTTCTGGCGCCAGAGCTGTGCGCCGACTTCAGGATCCGGCAGCCAGAGCCTGCCTTCGCCGTGCGCCGAGGGGATTCCCAGTATGGACCCCTCCATGCCCCTAAACATGATTGCCCGGCTCGCGTGTATGCGAAGGAGCGACCAGCGGGACTCAAACGCGCCTGACGTGTTGCGGATGAATCGCGGCCCGCTCCCGCGGTCCGGGGACAGCGTGCCGTACGGAACCAGTCCCAGAGCAGTGCTTGCCTGGCAGCCATTGCACACTCCGAGCGTAAATACGTCTTCACGATCAAGGAATGCCGCAAGCAGGTCGTGCAAACGGGCGTTGCGCTGGAAGCGCAGCGCCCACGCGCGCCCGGCTCCGAACACGTCCGAGTCCGCGAAGCCGCCCGGAAACACCACTCCGCAAAACTCACCAAGCGTTGAAACGCGTCCGCTTGAGAGGTCGCTCATGGCAACATCCATTGCCTCAAAACCGGCAAGATAGAAGAATGCCGCCATCTCGCGCTGGCCGTTGGTGCCCGTGGTCCGAAGAACCGCGACCTTGGGCTTGTCTTTGGCCGAGAGCAGCGCAGGTTGAGTGGGCCTGGGTTCAAACCCCACCGCATACTGCGGCGCTGTCCAGCGATACGGATCTTGGCGCTCCTCCTCTGCGCAGCCCGTATCAATGTTGAGGCGGTTCATGTGGTAGCTTGTCTGCTCCCACAGTCTCCGCAGCTCATCAAGGGACATGATGAAGAGCAGTCGCCCTTCTTGGTTGATAATTGCCTCCGCGTACTCCGTGGTCACGCCAACCTTCTGACAGCCGACACCGCACCCCTCAAGCAGCTCAACCGCGCGGTCAAGGTGCTCGTTCGGAACCTCAACCACACCCCCGGATTCCTCGGCAAACAGGAAAGCGATGGGGTCAACATCACCCGGAATGGTCACATCCAGGCCAACCCCGCCCGCAATCGCCATCTCCGCCAAGGTCACGAACAGCCCGCCGTCGCTGCGGTCGTGCCAGCTTTCGGCAAACCCCGCGCGCGCCAGCTCCTGCACCGCGCAGAACACGGCGCGGAGCGGCCCGGCTTCCACATCCGGGCACTCATCGCCGAGCTGGTTGTACACCTGCGCGAGCGCGGAGGCGCCCAAACGGCGCTGCTGCAGATCCGGCGCAATGAGCAGCAGCGTACTGCCGGACTTGCGTTTGAGATCCGGCGTTACTGCGCGCCTCACGTCTGGAACCGGCGCGTACAAGGTCGCCACAAACGTGTGCGGCGACTTGACCGTACGCCCGCTGGCATCATTGGCGCGCATGGACATGGAGTCCTTGCCGCCATCTTCAACAATGCCGAGCCGGGGAAGAAACTGCCGCACGCCGCGGTCCAGGGCATGGTACAGCCGCACCATATCCCCGTCCGTGGCGCCGGGCCACATCACATTACCCTGCATCTTGATGTCCGGGAACTGCGAAACCGCCACCCCGGCCATATTGAGCAGCGCTTCGGCAATGGCCATGCGCACCCCTGCCGGGGAGTTGAGCATAGTCTTGAGCGGCTGCTCGCCGATGCTTGATGCAATGCCCACCGTGTCAAAAAAGCCCAAGCTGGACACTGCACAGTCGCCGACCGGGAGTTGGTACGGACCACAGCACTGCTGCTGCACCACCAGGCCGCCGACGCTGCGGTCCACGCGATGCACGTGGAAACCTTTGGAGCCGACCACAGGAAGCCGGAGCACTCGCTCCGCTGCCTGCTGAACAGTAAGCCCCTCGGGCAGAACCAAGGGCGCGCCAAGCGAAAGAGGGGTTGTGTCCCTAATCACCCACTGCGGCAAACCGGAGAGCACTTCTTTGATGGGCAGGTCAACCGGCGTGGTGTTATCACTGGAATCCTCCACCACGATCCTGCCGTCGCCCGTGACCTCGCCCAGAACTTCAACCGGGCACGCTTCCCGCTCGCAGATCCCCAGGAACTCGTCCAGGCGATCATCCCAAATGAGGATGCCGTACCGCTCCTGGTACTCGGCTCCCCAAATGACGAGCACGGAAAGCGTGTTGTCCCCCAGCCGAATCTTGCGGATGTCAATGCGCCCGCCCGCAAGCTCAACCAGTTCGGTGTTCACGTTAGCCGGTCCCGCCGCCCCCTGGTCATGAATGGAAGCAATGGGATTGCGCTCGCCCTGGGCAACGCACGCCTCAATGACGGCGCGAGTGACCAGACCCATCATGGCGTCTCCCCGCTGCACGGAGTCATACGCCACGTCGCGAGAGAGCTCGCCCCCGCCCTGGCTGGAGGCGGTTCCTCCGCCAAAGCCAATGCGGTATGCGGGCCCGCCGATCTGGACGATCTTCATGCCGCGCTCTGCGGGCTGCTTCTTCACGTGCGCGTCATGCATCTGGCCCACGTTGCCGGCCAGCATAAGGGTCTTGCCATAGCCCCAACGCTGACCATTGAGCTCCAACTGCACGGTGCGCGTGAACCCGTACAGTACCGGAATCCCGCTCCTGTTGCCGTAGTCCCAGGTTCCTTGCGGCGCTTCGCGCATGATCTGCAGGGCCTGCGCGGCTCCGGCAATGAGTGCAGCCTCCGGATTCTCCCACGGCAGTATATAACCGGGGATGCATAGGTCCTGCGTACTAAATCCTGCCGAAGAGAACAGGATCAAGCCGCCCCTGCCTACCGCGAAACCGTCGCGGTAGCATCCGCCGATGCCAGTTGCGGCGCCGGGGTACGGGCAGAACGTGGTGGGGTGGTTGTGGGTCTCCACCGTACACGTGCCATCTGCATGCACGCGAACCGTTACATAGCGCGATGGCTGCCCGGGCCGGGCCGGAACGAACCAGGTAATCTCGCCGATTACGATAGCGCTGGCATTGTCCGAAAACCCGATCCTGCTGTTTCCCGGATTGAGCCGGTACGGCTCGCGCACCAGGCCAATGAGGGTAGAGGGCATCTCTGCGCCGTCGATGATGACTTTTGCGCCCCACCTGCGGTGCCGCGAGTGGTCGCTTGCGAGCTGCGCGATCTGGAAGAGCTCCACGTCCGTGGGATTCCGCTTGAGCGTGCTCCTGAACAACTCATGCACATACCCAAGGTCCCCGGAATGCATGCCCAGCCCGAGCCTGGTGTTGACGCTCTCAATGGCGCTCGTCCCCCGCTCAAGCAC
>CAYIMZ010000059.1:0-3695 GCA_964364695.1 uncultured Gammaproteobacteria bacterium
TTGTTACGTACAACGGAAGCAAGTGGATCCAGAAATGCCTTGCTTCCGTTTTTCGGAATGAGGGGGGGTATGACGTTATTTTGGTTGACAACGCGTCTTCTGACGGGAGCGCGGACATCGTTGAGAGAGAGTTTCCGCACGTTGACGTGATTCGGTCCGCAAAGAATCTCGGTTTCGTGGGGGGCAACAACCTCGGCATCAGAGAAGCGTTGCGCCACAAGTATGAGTACATCCTGATGCTGAACCAGGATACGGAGGTGGAGCCTGACTTTTTGAGCGAGATCGTCAAAGTAGCGTCAAAGGACGATGTGGGCATAGTACAGGGAATGCTCGTGCTGGGCGGTGAGCGCTCGCTGGTCAACAATGCGGGCAACGCGTTGCACTACCTTGGGTTTGGGTTTGTGAAGCACTACCGCGAGCCGGTTGAAAAATGGAGCCGTCGCGAGCCGGTTGAAATTGGGTATGCTTCAGGAGCCGCGCTCTTAGTCAAACGTTCGGTTTTGGAACGCATCGGCGTGCTTGATGAGAAGTTTTTCATGTACCACGAGGATCTGGATCTGTGCTGGCGCGCCAAGCTTGCTGGCTACCGCGTCATACTCGCGCCGGCCGCAATCGTGTATCACTACTACGAGTTCAACCGCAACAAGGAAATGTTTTACTGGACCGAGCGCAACCGCTGGGCAGTGTTGCTGCAGAACTACAGTGTCAAGTCATTACTGCTGCTCGCTCCGATGTTATTGGCCATTGAGGTGATGATGCTTTTGTATAGCCTTGCGGGCGGCTGGTTCGGTCAGAAGCTCGCAAGTTATGGCTGGGTGTGGCTGCATCTTGCGTCAATTTTCCGCCAGCGCCGCCGCGTGCAAGCATCACGCACGGTGAGCGACCGAACAATATTCAAGACTATGGATGCCGCATTCAGCATGCCTGAATTGCGCAATCCCATTATTACGTACGCACTGAATCCGTTGCTTTCCGCATATTTTGCAATTATACGAGCGATATGAAGATTGCCGTTGTCAGCGCAGTATTTCCGCCGTACCGAGCAGGGATTGGAACCATTGCGTACCACCACGCGCGGCTTTTGGCGGCTCGCGGGCAGGAGGTATCGGTGTTCACGCCGGATTATGGCCACGACCCCTCACCCCAACCCTCTCCCAAAGGGAGAGGGGGTTTTGCGGTTGAATTCATCAAACCCGTCCTCAAGTATGGGAACGCGGCTTGGGTGCCGCAGTTGGAGCGTCAACTCCAGGGTTTTGACGCGGTGATTCTGCAGTACCCGTTTTTCGGCGGCATGGCTGCGGTGTATCAAGCCAAGAAGAAATACGGATTCAGGCTCGTCCTCAACTACAACATGGACGTGATAGGTTCGGGGTTGAGGGGATTGGTGTTCTGGCATGCCACGAAGTTTTTTTTGCCGAAAATTATCAAGATCGCCGATTACGTGCTCGCGTCTTCCGAGGATTATGCGGAGCATTCTGACTTGCGGCGTTTTTGGTTGGATGGTGAGAAATTCAAAGTCGTGCCCATTGGCGTTGATTTGGAGCGGTTTAAGCCAGATCCCTCCACTCGCCTGCGGCTCGGTCGGGATGACGATGGGGTGGTGTTGTTTGTTGGGGGATTGGATAAGGCGCATTATTTTAAAGGAGTTGAGTATTTGATTAAAGCATTTACGAGTATACCCCCCCCTAATCCCCCCCTTGGTAAAGGGGGGAAAGTAAGGCTAGTCATCGCCGGGAAAGGGGAGCTTAGCGAAGAGTATAAAAAACTGGCCCAAGAGCTGGGCATTGCTGATAGAGTCAATTTTCCAGGAGGCGTGTCAGACGAAGAGCTTGTCAGGCTGTATCAAACCGCGGCAGTCACGGTGCTGCCATCCGTTGGCCAGTCAGAATCATTCGGAATCGTTCTGGCCGAATCCATGGCATGCGGCACCCCAGTCATCAGCTCAAATTTGCCGGGCGTCCGGTCTGTGTACGAAGACGGCGCGTCCGGCATTACTGTGCCAATCAAAGATGAAAAAGCGCTTGCAGCGGCAATCAGTGCTATGCTGGCTGACCCGTCAAAAAGAGTTGCAATGGGAAAAGCTGCTCGCGAAATTGCCGAAAAGAGGTATAATTGGGACAGCATCGGAACACAACTGCTTGGACTATGTGGCGGCTAATTACGCAAACATTGATACTCATTGCGTCAGTGGCCCTCTTGTACGGCAACTTGACAGGGGGCCGGGTGTTTTTGGTGGGCGCTTTTGGTTTGATTTTGTACTATGGCATCAACACTGTCGCATGGGGAACAGTACTGGAACGCGTGCTTCCGTTTGACCGCGCGTGGGCGCGCGCGTTCGGATTTTTGGCCGGGTTCTACCTTTCAGCGTTTGCAATCGGCATTCCGGTGGTGGTGTGGAAGTACGACAGGGTTGCGGTCGCTGTTGCGCTGCTTGCGGTCGGATTGGCGGGCATACTCCTGTCCGTGTCATTGCGAGCCGAGCGAGAGCGAGGCGAAGCAATCCTATCAACGCGACAATGGCTTACATTCCGCAAGACATCTTTAGACGCGATGTTAGGATTGCTTCGTCGCCTTCGGCTCCTCGCAATGACACGGGACTGGTATGTCATCAGCTTCATCATCCTCTCTGCGCTGTTCGCGTTCTTCATCTTCCACAGCCGCACGGGCGTGTACATCCTGTCTCCGTGGGCCGCTCTCTCATCATTCACCCTGATGCTGTTTTTCGGACTCGTGTTTCTGCTCGGGCACATGGTGTTTACCCGCGGCTCAACCAAGCTCGTTCTCATGCTCATCATCATATTTTCGTATCTCTCGCACGCGTATCTGCCGGTTGTGTACGAGACCGGGTTCGGCGGGGACAAGTGGCGGCACCTGGGCGCGGAAGCCTGGCTCCAAGAGGGGAATATCTATACCCCGAGCATCTGGGGAGAGGAGCGCTCCAACATCCATTTTGGGCCTGTAGTAGCGCCTGAAGCCCTCATCGCGGGCAACAAAACATCCTACGCGGCACAGTGGGTATCAACCATATTTTTGAGCGAGTCTTTGGGCGTGGATTTGTTTTGGGTGGATTTGCTCATGGTCTTTGCGCTCTGGTCATTGTTCCTGCCGCTCATTTTGTACTGGTTCGGCAGGGCGATTTTTGACGAAGAGCGTTTGGGATTATTGTTCGCGTTTTTGCCCGCGCTTTTTTACACGTTCCAGTCCGAGGGCGCCATCACGATTCCGGTGTCGTTCGGGCACTTGTTTTTCTTTTTCGTGCTGCTCGTGTGGGCATACTACGCCAAGGACGGAAGGCGCGGCACATTGGTTGCGGCCAGCTTATTGTCACTCGCGTTCTACTGGGGGTACATCTTGAACTTTTTCGTTTTGGTTCTGTTCGGCATACTCGCAGTCGCCTGGCGCAAGCTCTTCATGGAGCGGAGGCATTGGTACCGGCTCAAGCTCAAGTTCGGATTTAGCGACCGCAGGATTGCCCTGCGCGACAAAACCATGTTCGGGCTGTTGGTTGTGGCAGCAATCTTCGCGATTCCGTTTTTAGAGCTGTTCCAGGGGCTTTCCAGCTATAGCCCCGGCTCTGTCTCATTAGGCGGTGTGATTGACGCTCTGGCAGACGCGTTCGGCCGCTTGTCCGGGTTTATCGGCATTATTGTGCCGCCGGACTTTATTGACCAGGGCAATTTTCTCTACAACCAGTC
>CAYIMZ010000060.1:0-3674 GCA_964364695.1 uncultured Gammaproteobacteria bacterium
GGGTGCACCAGGCCAGGACCAGAGCGCAGGGTGTGCGCGATTTCGGACGAGGTATAGCCTCCGTAGATGTACGCGTTCACGAGTTTCGGCCAGTTCAAGCGCGGGTTCGGAATGCGAGACGAGCCGAACTCACGCGCGAGGGCCGCCCGCAACTCGCGCGCTTGGGCTTGCTCTTCGGCAAGCGAGGAGAGGCGCGCCCTGCCGTACGCGAACGTTCCCGCGGCAGACGCAGCCGTTGCGGCAGAAGCCTTTCTCCCCGGACCCAAAGGGTCGTAATGGTTGAGCACCTCGGTTCCGTCGTTGTACCCGTCGCCGTCCGAATCCGCATTCCAAGGGTCAGTGCTGTGCTGGTACTCAAGCGAGAGCGAGAGCCCGTCTGCATCATGGTCGCTCTCCGCAATATCCAAAAGGTGCGGGTGAAAACCGTGCGAGCGCTCCCACGCGTCCGGCAATGTGTCCTGGTCCGTGTCAAACCCGGTGTCAGCGCTTGAGAGCGTTGCAATGCCCCGGACCACGGGATTGCTTTCGGACTGCAGGCCGTTTTGGTCCACCGTAACCACGGTGTAGTAGTACTGCTGGTTTTGCTGCACCGCGACTGTGTTCAGAAACTCACTGCCGCGGTATGCGGAAAAAATGAGGTCCCCGCGGACCACGGGATCTGTGCTCCGGTACATGGAAACTGACGCGTACAGGTGCGGAGAGGGGTTCTGCCAGGTGAGCTTAATGGAGGCCCCGTCACCGCGGTCAAGCGCGGCGAGGTTGGTTACCGGCGGCGGGGGCGCTGAAGCGCGCGAACGCAAAAACGGCGACGCGCTCGCAAGCGTTGCGCCAGCATGCTCGCTGCCCTTTGAGTCCACGGTCTTAACCGAATAGTAATACGTGATGCCGTCCTCCAAATTCCGATCCGTGTACGAAACACCGCCCACGCGGTCCGCAATCATGCTCCCCACTGCCGGAGCCGTGTTCCGGTAGATCCGGAGGTACGAGAAGTTATTTGACGCGGGGTTCTGCCACGAAAGCCTGATGGTCCCGGACGAACCAGTGCCCTCGGCCGCAAGCCCGGTAACCGGCAGCAGCACGCCCTGGCCCGAGGCCTGGGCCGTGGTCACGCGCTTGGGGTCGCTCTCGCTCAAGACTGCCCGGTTTGGGCCCAGCGCCTGCACGCGGTAAAAGTACGTGGTGCCGCGCGGCAGGTCGCGCTCAACAAAGCTCCGGGACGTGGTCTCAACGCGGAACTCGCCCTGTTCGGACGAGGTCTGCGAGCGGTACACGCGGTACGCGACCGGATCCACGTCGGCGGGCTTGGTCCAGGAAATAGAAACCCCGCCCGCCCCATCAGCGCCCCCGGAGAGTGAGGGCGCGTCCGCCTCCCGGGTGCTCGCAGAGGCGCTCGCAACGGCTGAATCGCCTGACTGCACGTTGCCGGTGTTCACGGAGCGGACGCGGTAGTAGTACACAGTTCCGTTGTTCACGGACCTGTCTCGGTACTCGGTTCCCGCAACCCGGCTCCCGACCCGGGAGCCTGCTGCTGAAACGCTCGTTGAGCGGTACACGTCAAACGTCAAAACCAAGCCCGGGTCAGGCCGTTCCCAGGTGACTGTGATACTCCTGCCCTCGCCCGTATCCTGGGCCCATACAGAAACCGGAGCCGGAACAACGGGCTTTGCCTGCGACTGGTTTGAGGGAGCCGAATCAATGTCCGAGAGCGTCGCAACCACGCGGTAGTAGTACGTGGTGTTGAACGAAACTCCGCTATCAATGAACTCAAGGCCCGACACCAAACCGAGCGACGTGCCCAATCCCCCGCCCGTGGTTGAGCGGTACACGCGGTAGAGGGTCACGCCCGCGGTCGGAGACGCTGACCACACAACGCGCGCGGACTGGGCAAAGCCGTACTGGCTCGCGGAAACGCCGACCGGAGGCTCAACCGCCGCCTGGGCGTTTGCAGCGCACACGGCGAGCGCCGGAAGCGCCAGAGCCAAACCCATGCTAATGAATAATCCCCTCATACTACGTTCAACCCTACCAGATTGGTAGGGTTGAAAAATGCCCCCTTATGATTCCGGAGCGTCTTCGGACGCTGCTGTTTCATCGCTCCCCTCTTCCGGAGCCGCATGCTCGTCCTCCGGAGCGAGCGTGTACTCGGCGCGCCGCTTGATGTGCAGCGACTTGATGAGCGCCTCGTACGATCCCGTGTTCTCGCGCTGCAGGTAGTGCAAGAGCTTCCGGCGCTGCGAAACCTTTTTGATCAAGCCCCGTCGCGAGGAGAAATCCTTCTTATGCCCCTTCAGGTGCTCGGTGAGGTCCTTGATCTCCGACGAGAGAATGGCAATCTGCACCTCCGGGGAGCCGGTGTCGTTCTCGTGGGTCTTGTACTTTGCGATGATGCGATCTTTCTTCTTCTTATCTAGCATATCTTTATAGTTAATGATTCGCGGCATCCGAGTATGCGGCGATCAATCGCATACCAAGATACCGTATGTAATGATGCATACACTCTACGTGATTTGGCGCTCGTTGTCAAGAACGCATAAGTGTCTTACAATATGTATATGAAAAAACTTTCTGCTCTCATCACCGACTTCCTTGAGTATCTGGAAATAGAAAAAGGGCGCAGCGAGGCGACTCTGCGGAACTACGATTTCTACCTCAAGCGTTTCAGCGCATGGGCGCGCAACCCGTCTCCAAGCCGGATTACGACTGATCTGGTGCGCATGTACCGGCTCTGGCTCAACCGGTACCACGATCCCAAAGATAACCAGCAGCTCTCAACCAAAACCCAGAACTACCACCTGATTGCGCTGCGGAGCTTTTTAAAGTACCTGGCGCGGGTAGATGTCCCGTCCTTAGCGGCGGAAAAGATTGAGCTTGCGCGCCAAACCACGCGGGAGGTCGGTTTCATGGATGCCGACGACGTGGAGCGGCTGCTCGCTGCGCCTTTTAAATCAGACGCATCAGACATCATCAAGCTGCGCGACAGAGCGCTGCTTGAAACCCTGTTCTCAACCGGCTTGCGGGTGTCTGAACTCACCAGGCTCACCCGCGAAACCGTACGCCTCTCAAAAGACGAATTCACGGTGCGCGGCAAAGGCGGCAAGCTGCGCATTGTATTCCTGTCTGACTCTGCCAAAGACGCCATCAAACACTACCTGGACAAGAGGACTGATGTTGAGCCTGCCTTGTTTGTTTCGCATGACCGAGCGCAAAAATCTCACACAAGAAAAGAGTCCGCATCATCAGCCCTGACTCCGCGCTCGGTCCAGAGAATTGTTCAAAAGCACGCAGCTGCAGCAGGGATAACCCGCGAAATCACCCCGCACACCCTGCGGCACTCGTTTGCCACCGACTTGCTCGCAAACGGCGCTGACATACGCGCGGTGCAGGTAATGCTCGGGCATGAATCAATCACCACCACCCAGATTTACACGCATGTCACCAACAAGCGGCTCAAAGATGTGCACCGCGCGTACCACGGAAAAGCGGCCGCACATTGACAGACGGCTAATGTTAGTGTTAAATATCTTTATCCCAAAAAGAATTGAGCCTACCATGCGCCCCCATAGTTCAATGGATAGAACACCAGTTTTCTAAACTGGACATGTAGGTTCGATTCCTACTGGGGGTACCAGCGCGGCGGCTATAGTTTAATGGCAGAACATCGGGTTGTGGTCCCG
>CAYIMZ010000061.1:0-2077 GCA_964364695.1 uncultured Gammaproteobacteria bacterium
CACCCCGATTCCGCGCACACTGCACCTGGGGCTTTCCGGCATACGCGCGGTGTCCGTGATTACCACTCCTCCGGAAGGACGCAAGCCCATTGAAACCATCATAGAGCCGCACAACCAAAAGCACGTGCAAGCAGCCATTGAGCAGGAATTGAAACGGAAAGGCCAGGTGTATTACCTCTACAACAACGTGGAAACCATGCAGGTCAAGCTCCAGGAGCTCCAATCCCTCATGCCCAAAGTGAGGTTCGGCATGCTCCACGGCCAGCTGCCCGAAGAGGACATTGCCAAGGTCATGCACGCCTTTGACGCGAAAGAAATTGACGTGCTCGTATGTTCCACCATCATTGAGAACGGCCTTGACCTGCCCAACGTGAATACGTTGATAGTTGATAATGCAGTGCTGTTCGGCCTGTCGCAGCTGCACCAGATTCGCGGCAGAATCGGCCGCGGCAGCCGCCAGGCGTACGCGTACTTCTTTTTCAAAAGGCAGAAGTTGACGGGAGAGGCGGAAAAGAGGCTGCAAGCCTTGGAAGAGGCGCGCGCTTTAGGAAGCGGATTTGACCTGGCCCAGCGGGACATGGAAATACGCGGAGTCGGCAATGTGCTCGGAAAAACCCAGCACGGCCATGTCAAGTCAATTGGCCTCGGCCTGTATGTCCGCTTGCTCGCAAGCGCGGTGGAAGAAATCAAATCCGGCAAGCCCCAGGAGACGCTCTCCGACATCTCGGTTGATATTCCGCTTGAAGCGCGCATACCGCAGTTCTTTGAGCCGAACCGCGAAAAGCGCATTGAGCTCTACCATGAGTGGGCCTTGATTGATTCTCTGGATGAGCTTGCCGCGGCGCGGGATGAACTGCAAAAGCAGGGAGCCCTGCCCCAATCACTCCAGGATTTGTTCTACATTTTGAAATTAAAGCTGCTCGGCCGCGCCGCCGGCATCAAAGCGATTGATACGGCAGTTGCGAACCCAGCTTCATCTGAACAAGTCTTCATACTTAAAACCGAAAAGCCTGTTCTACCCAAGCGTTTTGCCAACATGATTGATGTTTCTCCGCACTGGCTCTATGCCCAAGAAGAGCTGCGCGCCAAAAAAGATGATCTGGGCAAGGATTGGAAGGAAAAACTGGAAAAGAGCATAGCCGCCTTGACGAAATAATCATCCCCCCTCCTCACATGAGGAGGGGGTGAGGGGGTGGTAGCGGCCTCGACCCCTTTTGGGGGCGTGGACGCATTGACGAAACGTTAGAATCCAAGTATACTACTGTTATAGGAGGATTTGCAGTTCATTTTCAAATAGTCTCCGGAAAGGAGGTAACGGAGCGCAGTAACGCACCACCCCACGCAGTTCCACCCGATGGAGGAACCCATGCGGTTTCACACTCGGACCCTCGGGATCATCGCCACCCTGTTCGGTGCTTTGGCGTTCGTCGCGTTCTTTGTGGCGATGCCGACGCAGGCTCTGACGACCAACGGCGAAGCGAACGACTCGGCGGCGATGACCGCCCCCGAGAACCCCAAGAGCGTCATCCGGACGGAGACCGGCCTCGGCACCAACGAGATCGCCGTCGGTGACGTCGCCATGATCGGCGACTTCCTGGTCTCTTCGTCCCAGAACACGGCCGTCAACGTCGACTTCTACGCCAACTACCCGAACCCGTTCAACATCATCGGGACACCCAATGTCAACACGGCGTCCACGACGACCATTCTCGGGCAGAACGACACCTCCCCGGCTACGATGATCTCCGGCGACGTGCTGGCGACGACCATGGGGGCTGGCTCTGTCCTCAATCTCCCTCTGTACGACGTGCGCGGGCTCACTTTCGCAGCCCTGCACACGGCGACCGACACCTGCGAGCGGCCGTCGCCCAAGCTGGCATCGTAAGACCACAACTCGGTCAACACAGCCAGTGAGGGCGTTGCAGTAGCTCCACGATAGTACCAGGGGCTGTGGCATCCATTGGATGTCCGCAGCCCCTTCTTTTTTTCTCAAAATGAAAAGGACACCCACACACTGTCTGTGGATGCCCTCTTTGTCGTTGCCTGGTATACTAATGTCATTGCGAGGGAGTCCTCC
>CAYIMZ010000061.1:2087-3673 GCA_964364695.1 uncultured Gammaproteobacteria bacterium
GCCTATATAAAAATCGCTCTGCGCCCGCCCCCCCCCCCCGCCGGGCCCTCCCCCCCCCCACCGCGGCAATCCCGTGAACTTACAGCTTGAGTCCCGGAACGCCTGCCCAGAACGGCAGCAGGTGCAGCTGTCCGTCTGGCGGAGCGCTCGCTTTCACCGAGGCCGAGTGCGCAGGCTCCCCATCGTCCTGCTCCTTGCGCTTCTGCTCCCTCTGCCACCGGTACAACAGGACCGCGATGTTGCCCGCCTCAAGCACAAGCGCCGCACTCTTGACGGCGCCGAAAGTCTGCCGCCGTACGAATGTCCGGAACGCCACCATGTTAGTGATGCCGAACCTCCTGCGGAGCTCGGCGTTGTCACGGACCGCCCTGCAGACACGGTTGACCCAGTTGGTCTTAACTGGATTCCTGGTTCCGGCTACCTCGAGCATGGTACCTCCGCGGGGTAATGGATGAACGGTTTTGATGGTAACCATATATTATACCACAAACACAAAAAATGTCAAGCTTTGACCAAAATCAACTAAAATACTGGGTGGGATTCACCTTCCTCCAAAACATCGGGCCAGCAAGGTTCTCCAAGCTCCGAAAATCATTCCCCACTCTGGAACAGGCCTGGAACGCTCCCTTATCCAAACTGGAAGAGCTGGGATTTACGGAAAACGCGCTCTCGGAGTTCATACGCGTGCGCAGGGAGATCAATCTTGACCAAGAGCTTGAGAAGCTCGCAAGAGAAAACATTTCCGTTGTCACGGTGGATGACGAGGACTACCCGAAACTGCTCAAAGAAATTTACTATCCCCCGTTTTTGCTCTACTGCCGCGGCGCTCTGCCGCAGCCGGAAGAGTTTCTGCTGGCTGTGGTCGGCTCGCGCAAGTACTCAACCTATGGCAAGCAGATGACCCAGCGCTTGGTGGCCGGGCTCTCGCAAAACCAACTCACCATCGTGAGCGGCCTGGCGCTCGGGATTGATGGGATCGCGCACGAAACCGCGCTAGAAAACCACGCAAAAACAATCGGCGTCTTGGGCTGCGGCATAGAAAAATCAAACATCTACCCCGCCACGAACCGCATGCTCGGGGAGCGCATCATCGCAAAAGGCGGGTGCATCATTTCCGAACACCCAATCGGAACTCCCCCGTTCAAGAGCAACTTCCCGCGCCGCAACCGCATCATCGCTGGCTTAAGCTTGGGCGTGCTCGTGGTAGAGGCTGCAGAAAAATCCGGCGCCTTGATAACTGCCCAGCACGCAGTGGAGCAGAACCGCGACGTGTTTGCGGTTCCCGGCAACGCGACAAGCGAGAGTTCTGTCGGCACGAACAATTTGATAAAGCAAGGCGCGCGCGCGGTGACTGATGCGAGTGAAATTTTAGAAAGCCTCAACCTCAAGCAGGCAACCAACTATTTGGATGCCCAAAAAATCATTCCCGAAAATCCGGAAGAAGAGGCAGTACTCGCCCATTTGAAACACGAGCCCCTGCACGTGGATGAGCTGACTCGCTTGACGAAACTGCCCGCACAAGCTATAAATGCAACATTAACGCTCATGGAGCTCAAGGGCAAAGTCAAGAACCTCGGCGCCATGAA
>CAYIMZ010000062.1:0-3654 GCA_964364695.1 uncultured Gammaproteobacteria bacterium
GTGTACGTGATGAAATTAATGGCCGCTGCTGCCTGGGCCGCGGGCGCAAAAAAGCCGTTCCCAAAAAAGAACGGCGCGCCAATAAGGGCCACCAAAGCACATGCTGCTATGAACCGAAATCCGCTACCAAAAAATGCTTTCATATGGAGACATACTGACCTCTAGTATACAACATTCGCCTTGCCTCCGCAATGCGGTCATGCGGCTTTCATCTTAATCATGAGCCAGTTTTTCTTCTCCCCTCCGAACGCGGTGCGCACCAAAGCGTACGGCCCTTTCAGTTTTTTTCCGAAAAATTTGACTTCTATCTGCCCGTGCCTGGCCGCGCTCTTCATGAGCATCTCGGTCCCGTCTTTTTTGAGCTTGATATTCTCATAGGTCCCCTTGTCCCAAATTGTGACCGTGCCAGCGCCGTACTCGCCCTTGGGGATGGTGCCGGAAAATGACCCATACTCCATGGGGTGGTCTTCGGTCGCAACGGCCAGGCGTTTGTCGGATGACTTCAATGGCGGGCCCTTGGGCACGGCCCAGGAAGCAAGCACGCCATCTATCTCAAGGCGGACATCATAGTGCAGTGCGCGCGCATGGTGCTCCTGTACCACAAACATAGGGCGCTTTGACGTGCGCTTTTTGGCGGAGCCGGCCGGTTCACTGGTTTTCTTGAAATCCCGCTTTGCCTTGTACTCCTTGAGCATGCCGTTATTCTAACAAAAAAAAGAAGGGAGCAGTAGTGCGAAATCTGCTCCCTGTTCGCCATGTCCGCGTGCGCGTCCCCGCAGGGCACCTAGTCCACGAACGGGTGCGCTATGCGCCTCCAGTCCCTCCCCTTGGAACCGTTCATGGGCGGTTGCACGGTTCTGTCGCGGCACACCCGCGCGATCATGGTGCGGGTGATTCCCGGCAAACGCACTTCCGGCATGCGGCGCCTTTTGATGTGATACACGCTCCCCCCTTTCTCCCGAATGAACGAAAACCGCCTCGGATTGTCCGAGGTGTCGTGTGTGAGTGGCTATGGCATGAATCTATGCAAACACTAAGACCTCGGATGGAATAATCCGTTAAAGACGAGGTTCTTAATTGCCACGCTGTATAGCTGCATAGGATAGGGTAAGTATACAAAAAAATCATGATTTGTCAACATGATTTTTCCACAATACCATAAAAAAGCCCCCGAGGAATCTCGTTCCCCGGGGGCTGGCCGCGCCGAGCGCACAGCGCAGGCTACACGTTGTAGGTCTCGCGAAACTGGAGAACCACACCCACGATGATGTCGCGGATCGTGTCCAGTGTTCCGCCGAAAAGCGCGCGGAAGTCCTCCACTGTCCAGCCGAGCCGATTGAGCACCTCGGCCACGAACCCGGCAACAAACACCGCGCCCCCGATGACGAGCCCGGCGATGGCAATGGTGCCGAGTCCCGCAGCCACGAACTGGAACGCGGAGAGCCCGAGCCATGCCGCGAGCGCCGCGCCTGCCACGGCAATGCCGTTCCGCATCCACTGCTCCGGGTCAAGCCCTTGAGCCGGCTTGGTGGAGAGCGTGCCCATGACAACCGCGCTGCCGGTGCTGATCTCGTTTCCACGCTCGTCCAGGATGCGCAATCCCGAGAGCAGGCCGAAGTCCACGAACGCGCGTTTCCCGTCCTTGCGCGTAAACGCGAACTGCACATCACCCTCGTGGTTCTGGTGGAACCCCATCTTGAAGGCTATGACCTTACCGGATGCGTCCCGGACATAGTACTGCCGGTCAGCTCCGGGCTGCCTGGCCAAGCCGTCCACGAGGCTCGGGACGGCGCCGAGAGCAGTGAGGACCGCATCCTCGCTCTCTTCCATGTCCACGGCCGGTTCATCCTGCCTTGACGGCGTATCGTGGCCGCACGCGGCTGCAAAAACAGCCGCTGCGCCAGCAGGACCTGCTACCAAAAACGTTCTGCGCTTCATGGTGCCTCCTCTTGGGTGTTGTGATCGTCTCGCGTGAAACATCAAAGAACATATCATCCTAGCACCACAACGCCATCGTGTCAACCAAAAAACAGCAAAAAATATGCATGTCAATGCCCTAAGGGGCTTGACATTTTGGAGCAAAAAGGAGAAAATAGTGTTTTCTTCGCACTTTACTTGGGGAGGGCGCATGACCGTACTGTCGGAAAACGATGCGGCCGCAATTCGTTCGCTGCGGCAGAACAATGTCCTGCAGGATGTGGCTGGCCATCTGCTGGACCAGCGGGACGGGGTGATACTCGTGACCTGCCCGGACGGGGACCACTTCCATGACATCTTCAGCCAACAGATGATGATGCAGAACAGGCACCGGGCAGACCCGCGCATCCACCCGTTCAACTGGCACGGCGGGGCCATCCGGCTGGTTGCAGATTCGCCGGCAAACCAGTACCCAAACGAACACCTCATCTTCCTGGACGAAATCCGCGACGCGCGCTCTCTCAAGAGCATCAATACGGTCGCCTTGTACAACCACGTCCAGTGCGGCAAAGCCGCCTCCTGCGGGATTGATTTCCTGCAGCTCATGAGGCTCCACATGCGCGCTAAAGCCGCGATCAGAGAGATGAACAGCGGCATTTCCGTGGCGTGCTTCCTGCACGTCACCTATGCCTCCGGACAGCGGCGAACGTACTTTGTCTCCCGGCCGGACTGGGAACGCTGGATTTCCACGGGATGACGCGCCTGGCTTACCGCAGCGCCTACCCTGCACACGGACGTGCGGGGTTTCTTTTTGCCGAAACAATTACTTCATACCCCGCGCTCTGCGGCGCGCTTCATTCTGATCCAGCACAATCTTTCGGATGCGAATGTTGAGGGGCGTCACCTCCACGAGCTCATCATCCCCGATGTACTGCAGGCTTGCTTCCAAATCCATGACATGCGGAACCGCGAAGTGCTCGGAAACACCCTCCCCTTTGGAGCGCATGTTGGAGAGCTCTTTTGCTTTGGTGGGGTTGACCTGCAAGTCGCCGGAGCGCGAGTGCTGGCCGATCACCTGTCCCTTGTATACCTGAATCTGCGGCCCCAGAAACAAGGTGCCGCGCTTTTGGATGTTGGTAAGCCCGTACAAATTGGTCTGCCCGGCTTCCATGGAAACCAAGGAGCCCTGCTCGCGCTCGCGCCAGTTTGCGGCATCTTCCGCGTACTCGTGGAACACGCTGTGCATGATGCCCAAGCCCTTGGTGTCTGTGAGAAACTGGCCGCGGTACCCGAACAAGCCGCGCGTGGGAATGGAAAACTCCATGAATGATACGCCGTTCTCGGTGCGCGTCTCCTGCATGATGCCGTTGCGCTTGCCAAGCTCCGAAATCACGGCGCCTGCGTGCTCTTCCGGCACCTCAATGGTGACCCACTCGTACGGCACCAGAGTTTTGCCGTTTTCCTTGTGCGTGATTACCTGGGGCTGGCCAACCTGCAGTTCATACCCTTCGCGCCGCAAGCGCTCAATCAAAATCGCCAAGTGCAGTTCGCCTCTGCCCGAAACAATCCACGTGCCGTCAGGAGCGTCTTCCACGCGCAAGGCCATGTCTGTCTGCAATTCCTTGTGCAGTCGCTCGCGCACCTGGCGCGAGGTGGAGTACTCCCCTTCCTTGCCCGCCATGGGCGAGTTGTTCACCATAAACTGCATCTTGACGGTTGGCTGGTCCACGTCCAAGA
>CAYIMZ010000063.1:0-3627 GCA_964364695.1 uncultured Gammaproteobacteria bacterium
CCCGATCTTGGAGCCACGGGCACTCGGAAACTTTCAAGCCGAACGTGTCGCCAAAGTTCTTCATGAAAAATCCGACCACCTGGTAGCCTTGTTCTTTCAAAAGCGCGGCTGAAACTGACGAATCAACGCCTCCGCTCATTGCAACTGCGATTGTTTTGCCTTGCATAGTGCGTTATACTAAAGCATATCGTGAGCACTTGCTCAAGTCAAAACCATGGAACTCAAAAACCGCGACCATGAGGATAGGCCCTGGGGCAGCTTTGAGAGGTTCACCCTGAATGAAAAGACGACCGTAAAGGTCATCAGCGCCAACCCGCACCAGGCCCTCTCTCTGCAGTACCACAACCATAGGGATGAGTTCTGGCGGATTCTCTCCGGCAGCTGCACCGTGGCGCTTGATGGCACAGAAACGCCCGCAAAAACCGGGGATGAGTTCTTTATTCCGCGCCTTACCCGCCACCGCGTCAAGACAACAGACGACGCGGCAGTGTGGCTTGAAATCTCGTTCGGCGAGTTTGACGAAACAGACATCGTGCGCCTGGAAGACCTATATAATAGAACGCAAATATCCTGCCTATGAAACTAACCATCCTTGGTTCGGGCACATACCAACCAGACAACAAACGGCACACTGCCGGGTACCTTATCCAGACAAATGACCAAAACATTGTATTTGATTTTGGGCGCGGCGCACTTGACCAGCTCCTTAGGCTCGGTGTCCGCTATTATGATATAGATGTGATATTCATCTCGCACATGCACCCGGACCACGCATCTGCACTGATTTCGTTCCTGCACATTGCGCTCGCGGAACCAGGCAAGGAGATAGAAAACAAGCGGCGCACCAAAGACATCACCATCTATGGCCCCAAAAAGTTTAAAGTACAAATTGTAAGCATACTCAAGGCTTTCACACTCCACAGCCACACGCCAAAGAAAAAAATAATGTTCAAAGAACTCGCGGGGGGTGACGTGGTGCGCGGACAGGGATGGAAGTTGCTCTGCTTTACGGCCCGGCATCGGATACCGGCACTATGCTTTAGGTTGGAATCGCAAGGCAGGGTGCTCGCCTACTCAGGAGACACGGAAGACTGCCCTGGCCTGCGTAACGCATGTCGGGACGCCGGTGTTGCAATCGTGGAGACAAGTTGGCCATCAAAAATGCAACCAAAAACCCACATGAGCGGAGACATAGTTGGAATGGTCGCGCAGCAATCAGGCGTCAAAAAACTGGTCGCGACGCACATCGCTCCCTATTATCTCAACAACTTCAACGTCCGGGCTGACCTCAAAAAACACTATAGTGGTAGAATCGTTATCGCAAAAGATTTATTGCGCATCAAAATGTAAAACGAGCGAGATACCTACCAAGAATATTGACAGTCGCTCTAAAAACGCAAACCATGACCATATGACTACCTAAAATGCGTATCAATAAAACACGTATGTCTACTGAAACGAAACAACAAACCATCACCATCCCGGTTACGGGACTCACCTACCTGCATAAGAGCGAGCGCAACCCCGACAGGATGGTGTGCGAGATTGACATGGCTCTGCTCGGAACGGTGAACGAACAAGATGTCATTGATATGATGATACGCGAAGCCCAGCGCGACTATGAGGCTGGCAACTACAAAACCGCGCATAACGCGGATGAGCTTATAGCCGGCCTGCGCGGCGCGTATGAAAATTAACTACTCACCGCGATTCACACGCTCGTACCGACGACTTCCGTCCCACCTCAAAAATGATTTTGACGAAAAGGTAAAACTCTTTGAACGCGACCAACGAGACCCGCGACTGCACACGCACAAACTACAGGGGAGGCTTGAGTCGTGTCTCGCGTTCTACCTGCGTGACGGGTTTCGCGTCTATTTCGAATACCAGGACAGTACTGCCGTTAATCTGCTTGATGTAAAACCGCACGACTGGTATCGGCGCTGGACCAGATAAAAATTAAAAATCAGTTCGCGGCTTTGAGTTTGAGAGGATTTTGAAGGCTTCCTGGACCGAATCGCACACCGTGTAGAGCTCTGCGTCTTCCGGGTTAATGGTGCGGTACTTGTCCCGTACCACGGCCTTGATGTACCCGTCCAAAGGCCCCCAAAAATCGCTGCCAAAGAGCACAATCGGAATGCGCTCCATCTTTTTGGTCTGTATCAGGGTGATGATCTCAAAAAATTCGTCCAACGTGCCGTAGCCGCCCGGGAAGTACACGTACGCCTGGCCGGCTGCCGAGAGCATCACCTTGCGCGTAAAGAAGTAGTGGAACCCCATGCCCCGCGTCACGAAACGGTTGATGCGCTGCTCAAACGGGAGCTGGATGTTCAACCCGATGGAGTTGACTCCTGCCTCGTGCGCCCCGCGGTTCGCGGCTTCCATTACGCCCGGGCCCCCTCCGGTAACGATGTTAAAGCCCGCGTTTCCGAGCTTGCGCGCCAGGGACTGCGCGTCCTGGTAGTACCGGTCTTCCTGGTCAAGCCGGGCTGACCCGAAAAATGAAACCGACTTCTCGTACTGCGCAATGAACTGGAACCCGGACACGAACTCCGCCATGATGCGGAAAATGCGCCAGGTAATGGAGTCCGAAGACTGCAGGTTCGCCTCGGGCATGCTGTGCTTCTCGTCCGGGGACTTGGGGATCTTGCAGGCGATTGGGTCAATTGATTTTTTTATTGGTTTTGACATGTTGGTGGAAAATGGGGACATGACCCATTTTGTCCGGACAAAATGGGTCATGTCCCCATTTTCCTTTTAACCTTGGAACTTCTGCACTCCCTGGGACAATGCGTCCGAAAGCGAAAGCGCGGGGCCGGTATCAACCCTGTCAGACCCCGGGATATGGGGCCTCTCGCCCGGCGCTGTAGCGCGCTCGCGGCGGGGCTCTTCGGCGCGCTCCAGGCGCGGAATCTCGCCGCTCCTGACTTTCTTTAAGCAGGACTTGCAGTAGATGGGCCGCGAGCCGTCCGGCTTAAAGGAGAGCGCTGTTTCCTCGCCGCAAATGCCGCACACCGCGGTAAAGGGGAGGTCTTTTTTGGCTGGCCTGTCCCGTTCCTCATGTTTGGGCGCATCATCGGGCTTTGGTCTGGGCGGCTGGGCATCTGCAGAACGTTCCGCGAGCCGGGGAATGCTCGGGCGGCTGGACACAGGGCCGCGGTCCGAAGAGCGCCGTGGCGCCGGGTATCGAGAAGCCGGCCGCGCCGCTTCCTCCTCCTCTCCCCTGCCGGCCTCGCTCCAGCGTATGATCTTTTCCTCAACCACCTCCCGCGCCGTGGCGTACCGCTCGCGCGAGACCTTGATGACCTTGTCCTTGTTGCTGGTGCGGCCGGTGATGGGCGGCAGGGTGGTCGCGGAAAACGGCTGGCTCGCGATCCCGTCTATCATGAGCTTCATGTACACCTCGTACTTGCCGAGGTTCACCAAGTCTTCCTCCATGAAGTACGGCTCAAACTCAGCCACCAGCGATTCCGCGTCCGTGCCGCCGATGCGGAACAGCATCATGGTGCCCACGTTGCCGAACACCGCTGCCTGCACGAGCTCGTCCAGCTGCTCAATGTACTGGTGCGCGATGATGAGGTTCAGGCGGTACTTGCGGGCCTCTGAAAGAATATTGGCAAATGACTC
>CAYIMZ010000064.1:0-3586 GCA_964364695.1 uncultured Gammaproteobacteria bacterium
AAAAAGTCCCGCCTGTTCGCGGCCATCAAACGGGCCTCCGCGAAAAAGTAAGCTAACGAACAATTGAGTCAACCAGCACCGTGAACAGGAGCCTGGGTTCGCCGCGGCTCTCTTTGAGCGCGCGATCAAGCCTTGCGAGCGCGTGATACATGCCTGTGAGGCGCGTAACCGTAAAGCGCGTGCTCTGGCTGCGCGTCTTCTGCACCACGTACGGGTTCAGCTTGAGCTCGCTTGCCAGGTGCGCATCCGACCCCTCTGCCCCGTGCAGGGCAAGCAAGAGCCGCGTCTGCCGTATAATCATCCCCAAAAACTGCTGGGGCGCTTCACTTGCTTCCAATTGCGCGTCAACCAGCGAGAGCGCGGTTTTCCGGTCCCCGCTTGAGAGCGCATCAACAAACTTCCAGATATTTTCCTGGCTGGACGCGTGCACCATGCGCTCAACCATATCAGCGGTGATACTATCCCCGAGGCTCGCGAGCTTTGCCACCTCGTTGCGGGCGCGCCAGGTGTTTGCGCCAATCATGCTCGCGAGCATGGCAGCAGCGCGGGGCTCTATGGACGCGCCAAGTTCTGCTGCGATTTTCTGGATGACCCCGGGCATCTCGCGTTCGCTCGGAAGCGCGAACTCTTTTGAATACTGCTCTTTGGCAAGCTTTGACACGAGCTTCAAGCGCTTGTCGGAAATACCCGCATGGTACACCACCAAGCTCGCATCAGCCCCAACCTCATGGGCCTCCAAAAAATCAGCCAGAGCGTCCCGCACCTCCTTGTTATCAAGCATGCCCTTTGCAATCACCAGCTTCTTGCTTGAAAACAACCCGGTGGCGGTCAGGTGCGCGGCAAGCTGCTCCCAAGTACCCTCCTCGCCATCAAACACCTCAACAACCCCGCCGGATTGGGCGTGCTTTTTTTGAAAGGTGTCAATCAACTTTTGAAGATACTGATGGGATGAGTACGTATCTTCTCCGTGAATCAAAATCAACATGCTAGTGCGCCTCCTGCCAATTCTTGCCAGAGTGCACCTCGGCAACCAAGGGCACACGCAGTTTTGCCGCGGATTCCATGGTCTCCCGCACAAACTCTGATACTCTTTTGGCGTCCTTAGCAGGCGCCTCAAACACCAGCTCATCATGCACCTGCATGAGCATCCTAGAGCCTGCACTGACTTTTGGCAAATCAGCGTGAATGGCAATCATGGCCATCTTCATGATGTCAGCCGCAGTCCCCTGGATCGGCATGTTCGTGGCAAGGCGTTCCGCGGCCGCGCGAACCTGCGCCATGCCCGAATCAATGTCTGGAATCCTTAATCTGCGGCCGAACTTCGTCTCAACGAAGCCGCGCGTGCGGGCCAGAGCAATGTTCTCCTCAATGTAGTCCCGCACCCCGCTGAATTCCTCAAAGTATTTCTCAATAAACTCCTGGGCCCGCCCGAACGGCATGCCGGTCCGCTGCGAAAGGCCGCGCGCACCCATGCCGTAGAGAATGCCGAAGTTCACCTCTTTGGCAGTGCGCCGGATTTCGGGCGTGACTTTTGACTCCGGAATCTGGTGCACGAACGCGGCAGTTGACGTGTGCACATCTTTTCCCTCTTTGAAAATCTCGTTCAGTCTTTTGTCGCCGGAGAGATCCGCGGCAACCCGAAGCTCAATCTGGGAGTAGTCAGCAGAGAGCAGGACGTTCCCGCGCTCCGCAATGAACGCCTTGCGGATGGACCGGCCAAGCTCGGATCTCATGGGAATGTTCTGCAAATTAGGGTCGCTTGATGACAAACGCCCGGTTGAGGCGACAGTCTGGTTAAAGCTCGTGTGCACGCGACCCGTTTCCTTATTGACCAAACGAGGCAGCGCATCAAGGTACGTATTTTTCAGTTTGGAGAGCTCGCGGTGCTCAAGAATCAAAGGAATCACAGGATGAGCATCAATCATTTTCTCCAATTGCCCAGCAGCAGTGGAAAACCCGGTCTTGGTTTTGCCAATGCCTTTTGTTGAAAGGCCCAGTTTTCCGAATAAAACTTCCTTGAGCTGGAGCGGAGACGCCACATTAAACTCCTGGCCGGTTGCCTTGAAAATCTTTTTCTCTAATTTTACAATGTCGCTACCGAGCTGTTTGGACATTTCGCCTAAAAACTTTGAATCAATCTTGACCCCTGCCTCCTCTATGGAAGCGAGCACTCTGACCAGCGGCATTTCAATGTCGCGCATCAATCCATCCAAGCCTTCTGACTGCAGCTCCTTCGCAAGTTTGAGCGAGAGCCGCAGCGTAAAGTCCGCGTCCTCGGACGCGTAATCAGCAACACGATCCAAGGCAACATCTGCCATTGAGAGTTGGTTCTTTCCGGCCGGGCCGATCAAATCAAGGATGGGCACCATCTGGTGCCTGAATTCCACGAACGCGAGGTTATCAAGCGAGTGGCTCCTGCCTGTCGGGTGCAAAAGGTACGAAGCAATCATGGAATCAAACGAAAGAGGGCCAAGGTCAATCCCGGCGCGCCTCAAAACCTCCAGATCGTACTTGATGTTGTGCCCGAACTTTTTGACGCCTGCATCCTCCAGAACGCCCTTCAGCTCTTTGACGTACGGAGCAGTGACGTAGTACGCCTCCCCGGGCTTCCACGCCAAAGACGCCCCGAGCAAATTTGAAGTCAATGCGCCGAGCTCGTCTGTTTCCGTATCAACTGCCAAGGCGCGGACGTCATCAAGTTTTTTTAACAGTGACGAAACAGCGTCTTTTGAATTGACCAGGTGGTACCCCTCGCGGATCTCAAAATCCTCATCAACTGAAGCGCCTTTGCTGAACAAAGACCCTTGGCCTTTTGCGGATTTTGACGAATAGCCGCCGAACACTTCCTGCGCCCGCGAGACCAAAGACCGAAACTCAAGCTTTCGAAACAGCTCCAAAAGATCCTGCTCATGCGCCGGCGCAACAGAGATGTCCTTGAGGCTGAATTTCATGTTGATGTCCTGCGCTATGGTCGCCAAATTCCGCGACAAGAATGCGTTGTCTTTTGATGCGAGGAGCTTCTTTGCAACAGTTTCTTTGATTTTTTTACCGCCTTTCTCCAGGTGCTCATAGATCTCGTCAATGGAATCAAAATCCGCGAGCAGCTCTTTCGCGGTCTTCTCCCCGACTCCGGCAACCCCGGGAATGTTGTCCGAGGAATCCCCTGCCAGAGCCTTGTACTCAATAACCTTCTCCGGTCCGAACCCGTGCTTTTCGCGGACAGCCGCGACATCGTACGTAATGGTGTCATTGATGCCGCGCTTGATGGTGTACACCACTGTGTTCTCATCAACCAGCTGCAGGGCATCCATGTCCCCGGTGACAATGACTGTCTTGAGATCATGCTTGGAAGCTTTGCGCGCGAGCGTGCCGATCACGTCATCAGCCTCATACCCTGCTACTTCCTCAATGTGAAATCCGAAGTCTTTTGCAACTTCTTTAATGAGCGGAATCTGCTCATAGAGCTCATCAGGCTGTTTTTCGCGCGTGGCCTTGTACTCTGGGTAGACCTCGTGCCGAAAGGTTCCGCCCGGCGGATCAAACGCAACCACCCCGTAATCAGGCTTCAATTCCTTGATGATGTTGA